>JAJDBH010000209.1 GCA_029261455.1 Nitrospinaceae bacterium | reverse complement strand
TTGCCCTCCGTGCCAGTGAGCAAAATCTTGCACAAGCCCAGGAAATGGCATGCTTGGGAAGTTGGGAGTTGGATGTGCAAAAAAATAGTTTACTGTGGTCGGATGAGGTCTATCAAATATATGGTGTGAACCGGAAGAAATTTAAGCCAAGTTACGAGGCATTTTTAGGAGTGGTGCATCCTGACGACCGTGATTGGGTTCATGAAGAAAATGTGAAAAGCATTTATGAAAAAAAAGCTTACGATATTAATCATAGAATTATATTGCCCGATGGTTCCAAAAGAATCGTTCATGTGAAATCTAAAACTTTTTATAACTCTAAAGGAGACCCTGAAAGGGTTATTGGTACAGTTTGCGATATCACTGAGAAAAAAAATGCGGAAGAAAACCTTAAAAAATCAAGTCAACAATTGAGGGACTTGAGTAATAAACTGCAATCGATTCGTGAAGAGGATAAAAAGCGGATATCAAGGGAAATTCATGACGAATTGGGGCAGACGCTAACAGCAATTAAACTGGACCTGACCTGGCTTGAGAAGAGAATTGATGTCTCTGAGCCTCCTGTAAAGGATAAAATCAAGTCGATATATTCACATATCGAAAGCTCTCTGGAAACTGTTCGCAGGGTTTCTACGGAGCTCCGGCCACAGGTGCTGGATGTAATGGGGTTTTGTGAAGCCCTGCAATGGCAGGCCGAAAAGTTTATGGAAAACACAAATATCAAATGTAAACTAAATATTGAGCCTGAGGGGATAAAGCTGCAACCTGAATTATCCACGGATCTATTCAGAATTTTTCAGGAAGCTTTGACAAACATTTCGCGCCATTCCGAGGCAAGTCAGGTTACAATTGACTTTGTTGAAAATAATTCTGGATATCAGTTACGAGTAAAGGATGATGGGGTGGGGATTGATCAATTGCGAATCGATCATTTGACATCTCTAGGATTGTTGGGAATTCGAGAACGTGCTCTTATCTGGGAAGGACATGTTGAAATCAAGGGTGTCGTCGGTGAAGGCACCCTGTTAACAGTGAGGATTCCAAAGTTGAACAATGATTAGCAGCCTCGAAAAAACGGTGAAAATCATAATTGCAGATGATCACGCTGTGGTCCGCAAGGGATTGATTCAAATCATTGATGAAACCCCTGGCCTGGAGTTGATCAGTCAGGCTGGGGATGGTGAAGAGGTTTTGAGAAAACTTCCTGAATTAGATGTTGATGTCTTATTGCTGGATATTAATATGCCCGGCCAAACGGGATGGGAAGTTATGCAGAAAGTTCATAATGAATACCCTAAAATAAGAGTCGTGATTCTTAGTGTTTCTTCGGAAGAAAATTACGCAAAACAGTTTTATAAGGCGGGTGCAGCAGGCTACTTGACTAAAGACAGTGCCCCCGAGCAACTTGTTGAAGCTATCCGAAAAGTTGCAGAAGGGGGAATTTATGTCAGCCAGAAGTTTGCTGAAAAAATGGTAAGCAGCCTTAAGAATGATTCCGATAGAGCTCTGCATGAAAACCTGTCTCCCCGAGAGTTGCAAATATTTTGCATGATTGGTGCAGGTAAGACTCTCACAGAAATTGCCAATGAGCTTACCTTGGGAGTTGGAACCGTGGGGACATACCGGAGTCGGATTCTGGCAAAGACTACCTTAAAAAATAATGCACAAATCACTAACTACGCCTTCAAAAATAAACTAATCCAGTAAATTTATTTTATTCTTCCTGAATAATTTTCAGATCATCCAGATTAAGCCCGCCTGATTTTTTTGCCAGGCTTTCTTTTTGTTCCTTTGGCAGTTTCTTGAGAGCGATTTCAGCTTTCAATGCAGAAGATCGGTTTCCTATTTCCTGCTGAAACACAAGTTTTAGCGGACCTTTGCCCCGAAGGTACTTCGCAGCTTTTTTACCTCCCTCCTGATGCTCTATAAAACGTCGATCAACATCCTGAGTGATTCCTGTGTAAAGTTGACCGTATTTAGTCCTCACCATATATAAATGCCAAAGAATGGTTTGGGGATTACAATCCATAATAACTACTCAGATAGCCTTTTTGAATAGGACTAGAAAATCCTCGTAACCTTCTTCTTTCAATTTTTCTACCGGAATAAACTTCATGGATGCAGAGTTGATGCAATAGCGTAATCCTGATGGCTTGGGGCCGTCATGAAATAAATGTCCTAAATGTGAATCGGCTGATTTTGAACGAAGCTCGATTCGAACCATATTGTGAGTAGTATCTCTCTCCTGAATTATATTCTCCTGCACCAATGGGCGTGTGAATGAAGGCCAGCCTGTGCCGGATTTGAATTTGTCTTTGGAACTGAACAGGGGTTCTCCAGAAACGATATCAACGTAGATTCCGGGTCGCTTGTTGTCCCAATACTCATTCTTGTAGGGAGGCTCCGTGCCATTCTTCTGGGTGACTTTATATTGCATTTTGGTCAAGTGACTCTTTGATTTTTCCTTGTTGCCGATATAGGTTAGTTGTGGTCCGATTTCGGTATTAAATACGGTTTTGGAAATTTTGTATTCCCGGTCTTCCCCCCAAACACTTTTTATGAATTCATCTCTCCCTGATCCTGCTCGGTATACTCTATAGCGAATATAGTTCTTCTTGAAAAAATCCTGATGGTATTCTTCAGCGGGATAAAACTGACCTGCAGGAACGATTTTAGTGATAATTTTTTTACCGAACAGTTTTTTATCTGCAAGTCTTTTTTTAGACTGCTCCGCTGCCTTTTTTTGCTGCTTATTCTTATAAAAGATCCCCGTTGTATATTGTTTGCCTCGGTCTACAAACTGTCCACCTGCATCGGTTGGGTCGATATTTCTCCAAAATATTTCCAGAAGGTCATTGTAAGAAATTTTTTCAGGATCAAAATGGATTTCTACGGCTTCAACATGCTGGGTAGCGCCTGAAGCAACTTGGTTGTATGTAGGGTTCTTCTTTTTTCCTCCTGTGTATCCAGATATTGCTTTTGATATTCCAGGCTGATCTTCATAAGGGTGTTCCATGCACCAGAAACACCCCCCTGCAAATATGGCTGTTTCGGTTTTTCCTGTTTTTTTAATTACTTTAGTGGTGGTAGCAGGTTGTTTTGAGGCACTGTCAGCGTTTTTGGGTATAAAAGTTGTGACAATGAAATAACTTAAAAATATTAAAAAGGCAGCATATAGTTTATCCATTAGGGGACTCTCCACAGGTTATGTTTCATCTTACACAGCTGTATTATTCATGATAACAAATTCACGTTTGTTAAATAACTGTAAATATGTCGCACAACTATTCAGAAACTTACAGGTATATAAAGGATGCAGAGGCAGCAATAGGGTTGCTAAACCTTAGATACTATCGAAATGCAGGGTGAGATTTTAATTGTGCTAATTCAGGGTGTATATTCATAGCGCTTTGCAGGGGTTGTATGGCTTTTTTGTAACGCCCCAGTTTCATATAAACCTGGCCTAAAGTGTAATGTGCTTCGGCATTATTGGGGTTGAGCCGAATGGATTCATGAATTGCTGAGAGGGCTTCTTTGTATCGGTTGGATAGGAAACAGGACAATGCCAGGAAATAATGCGAGTCATAATTGTTCGGTTCCTGCTTGATCGATTTACGGTAGTATTCGCTGGCTTCATGGTGTCTGTTTAAAGCCGCATGTGCCAATCCAATTTTGAAATTAGCTTCGGCAAAATCGGGTTTAAGACGCAGTGTCTCCTGCAACTCTTTTAGCTTTTCGGAATGACGTCCAACGGCACCATAGGCCAATGCTAAATAAAAATGCGATTTAAAATCGTCTCCTCGAATTGTCAGGGATTGCTCCAGTGGAGGAATTGCTTGCTGAAATTTTTTGTTTTTTAGGTAGGCAAGCCCCAACTCAGAAAGAAAAGCGGGGTTCTCAGGTTCTTTTTCCAAAGCCGCTTTCATTGACATAACCGTTGCAGTTTCTTCCTGCGACACGGCTGTCGAAGTGGCTGTAAGAAGCCCAATACTTAATAGGATTGACAATATCTTTTTCATGATACTTGCCTCCGACCGTTTAGAAAAAACCGGATCATAGAATGGATGAAAACTATAGCTCGGTCCGGGTGTACTGTAAAGCTGGAACGTGTAAAACCAAAGGATTCAACTTGATTAAGGAGACTTTTTTGTGAGGTTTGAAAGCAAAAATGCGTGAGCGTTTTGACACCCTTTTTATTCAATGAGTTGGGAGAATAATTTTCTCAATTTTTTATTGCTTGAGGCTTGCGATGGGCGCGGCATGGTGGCAAGAAACAAATGAATGGCTTTCTCCCGATTTTTCAGGGTATTGACCGATGCATTTTTTTGCCAATTCTGAACCTTGTTCTTCATTTAAATATATAGGGCAACGCGGGTGAAAGTGGCAACCGGCTGGAGGATTGAGAGGGGAGGGCACATCTCCCACCAGAGGCTTAAAAGGTTTTCGAGTATCTAACGCGGGCACTGACTCAAGAAGTGATTTTGTATAAGGGTGTCGAGGGTTCTTGAAAAATTCTTCAACGGGGGCTTGTTCCACAATTCTACCAAGATACATGATGGCTACTGTGTCTGCCATATAACGTACGACGCTCAGGTTATGGCTAATGAAAAGGTAAGTCAGCATATGCTTGGCTTGTAGTTTCTTCAAAAGATTGAGAACTTGAGCCTGCACTGATACATCCAAAGCGCTTGTGGGTTCATCCAGCACCAGAAATTCAGGCTCCAGAATGAGAGCACGAGCAATGGCGATGCGCTGTCGTTGACCGCCAGAAAACTCATGCGGATAACGCTCGAGGATGGATGGACTCAGTCCCACTTCTTCTAATGCATGGGCAATTTTTTGCATGCGTTCATCAGACGAAAGCTTGGGTTGATGAACTTCTAATCCCTCACCGACAATTCTTTCGATGGTCATTCGGGGTTGCAGAGAACCGAAAGGATCCTGGAACACGATCTGCATGTGCTGACGAAATTGTTTTAAAGCATCGCCTCTCAGTGCCAAAATATTTTGATTGTTGAAGGATACTTCTCCACGCGCATCGGGAACGAGTTGTAAAATGGATTCACCCAAAGTGGTTTTTCCGCAACCGGATTCTCCCACCAACGCAACGGTCGCGCCTTTGGGAATATCCAAGTTAATATCATCGACCGCTCGAATATGATCTGCGACGCGCAGAAATACTCCTTTGCGAACAGGAAAATAAGTTTTCAAATTTCTTATTTTTACTAGCGTAGTATTATCAAGTCTGCGGATAGGTACGGGCTCAGTTTTGCCTTTTTGCTTTCTGATGAACTCAGGACCTTTATCTATTAAATGGCAAACTGTTTGATGGTTGTTGCTGATTTGATGCACCTTACTTTCCCGCTCATGGCAAACATCCATGACTTCAGAGCAACGGTCGGCAAACCGGCACCCTTCAGTATACTCGGTTGCGGAGGGAACCAGGCCGGGGATGGTATCCAGCAATGTATCGCTTTTCTCAAGCTTGGGAATGGAACTGAAAAGTCTCTGTGTGTAAGGGTGGCTCATTGACTTAAAGATTTTTTCTCTACTCCCATACTCTGCCACTCGGCCCCCATACATGATGCATAAGTCATCGGCCATCTGGTTGACGATTCCCATGTCATGGGTGATCAATAGAATTGCCATGCCAGTTTGCTTCTGCAAATCACTCATTAAGCTCAACACTTGTGCCTGAATGGTGACATCAAGAGCCGTGGTGGGTTCATCGGCGATGAGTAGTTTGGGTTCGCAGGCCAGAGCCATAGCGATCATGACTCTTTGTTTCATCCCGCCCGAAAGTTGATGCGGGTAATCATCAATGCGTTTATGCGGGTCTGGAATACCCACTCTGTCGAGGAGTTCAAGAGCGCGTTTTCGGGAATCCCCTTTGGCAACCTTCAAATGTTGTCGCAAAGGTTCTTCAAGCTGGTCACCAATGCGGAACAGTGGATTAAGAGAGGTCATCGGCTCCTGGAAAATCATGGCGATGTCGTTTCCTCTCAGGCTACGCATTTCTTCAGGGTCAAGATCGAATAGCTTCTTTCCCTGAAACTGAATTTCTCCTGTCGGGTGGTAGCCGTTCTCGGCGATCAGTCGGATGATTGAAAATGCAGTCTGGGTCTTTCCACAACCGGATTCTCCAACAAGGGCCAGAGTTTTACCCTGTTCAAGATCGAAGGAGATGCCATCCACTGCACGGGCAATTTTTCCCGGACCGGCATGGAAATGAGTGGCTAAATTTTTTACCGACAACAACATTTTTACAGAGTTTTTCTTGGATCGAAAGCATTGCGGATGCCTTCACCAATAAAGGTTAATAGTGTGATCGCTAAAGTGAGTGCGGCGAAGGTTGGTAACAATATCCATAATGCTTGCAGGTTATTTTTACCCTGTGCCAGCAACTCCCCTATGCTGGGTGCTGGGCTGGGCACTCCAAGATTCAGGTAGTCCAGACTTACTAATGCAAGAATTCCAGCTGTGACTTCAAAAGGAAAAAATGTAACCACCGGCGTTAAGGCATTTGGCAGTATATGACGCCGCATGATGGTGAAGTTAGAGACACCTAATCCTTTGGCCGCTTTGACGAACTCAAAATTGCGAACTTTCAGGAATTCCGCACGGATATAGGCGGCAATCCCCATCCAGGCTGTGAGGTTTAAAATTAAAAAAAGTAAAATTGCTGAGGGAACCAAAAAGGAGCTCAAAATTATTAAGATATACAGACGGGGGATGGATCCCCAGATTTCTGTCAACCGTTGCCCGATAAGGTCTACGGCTCCGCCAAAGAACCCTTGAGTCCCTCCAATCAGGCATCCGATCAAGGTGCCGGTTATTGCCAGAGACGCTCCAAAGAGCATTGAAATGCGGAAGCCATAAAGTAAGCGGGCGAGAACATCGCGGCCCCGGTCATCGGTTCCGAGGTAATGTCCGTCTACCCATGAAGATTCGAGTAAATCTTCACCATTGGGTGCGCGTGTTCGGTAAGGAGCGGCCAGCACAACATTACCCGTTTTAGATTCGGTGGGGATATATTTGTAGTCGTAACGAATTGGAGGCCATAATATCCAGTGATCTCTTGGCGAGACAGGGGCTGTGTTCTTTGGAGTGATAGACTCTCCGCTGTCTTCAAAATCACCCAGCTCGATACTGAAAGTTGGTTCTTCTACAAAGTCTTCATCTTCAAAATCGTCTAACTGCAAGCCAAAGGAGTTCTTTGTTTCTATCTCTATAGATGGTGCCACCCCTTTTAATAAATTTAGAAATCGAGTAGATTTATAATCCGGTTCACTCGGAAGCGAGCCTCCAAAGTCCTTCTCACTATAGGTAAAAGGGATAGGAAAATAAGGTTTGCCTTCCACAACGATCATTAGTGGACGGACATTACTGATCAGTTCGGCTGGAAGCGTCGTTAAAAAAAGAAAAGCTAAAATCAAAAAGCTGAAATAGGCTCGCTTATCATTTTTAAAAACTTCCAGTCTTACTTTGAACTCTTTATTTAGCTTCAGCATTTTTAGCCTTGGGACTCGTCAAAAGATATTCTTTTATCGATCAAAACGTAAGACAGATCGGTCAATAATTGTCCAATCAAAGCCATGAGTGAAAAGATAAACAGGGTGCCAAGAACAATTGGATAATCTCTCTGAATCACCGCCTGATAGGAGAGAAGTCCCAGCCCATCCAATGTGAAAATTTGTTCCAGCAATAATGAGCCAGAGAAAAACATGGCGAGAAAAGCTATTGGAAAGCCTGTGACCAATGGAATGAGTGAGTTTTTCAAAACATGCTTGAACAAAACGCGTTTTTCCGGAAGGCCTTTGGCTCGGGCCGTCAACACATATTGTTTGCGCATTTCTTCTAGGAATGCATTTTTTGTTAAGAGAGTCAGCGTGGCGAATCCACCAAGCACGTAGCATAATAAGGGTGCGGCCAAATGCTGGAGGTAATCGGTCAGCTTTTCCCAGGCTGACCACGATTCATAACCGGGAGTTCCTGCGGATGTCAGGCCGGCAATGGGGACCAGATGGGCGATAGCCCCATCACCTGGACCAAATAGAACAATGATGAAAATTGCCAGAACAAAACCCGGAACACTATAACCTATGAGAACAATCAGGCTGGTTGCCGTATCAAAACGGGTGCCGTGTTTCACGGCTTTTGCGATGCCTAGGATAATGCAGATTGTATAGGTCAAAAAAAAGCTGGTTACACCCAGCGATGCAGACACTGGCAACTTTTCCTTGATCAGTTCAAGAACGGATTTGTTTCGATAAAACGAGTTGCCAAATTTAAGAACCAAAAACCCCTCCCAATTATCATGGTCGAAAAAACTTTCCATAAAAGGCGCGGTTTTATTTTTTGGCGAGTACCACAAAAAAGTGCGGAGATATCTTTCCCAGAGTGGTCGGTCGAGATGGTAAATCTTTTTTAATGCTTCCATATGTTTCGGGTCTATCTCGCCGAATTTTTTTCCGGGGCCTGTCATGGCTCCACCGCCTGCCTCAGTTAAGGTGCTACCGTGGCCCCTTAAAAGAGATTTCATTTGGTCTATAGGACCTCCTGGCACGAATTGCGTGGCGATGAAGGTGATGGTGACGATCCCTATCAGGGTGGGGAGCATCAATAAAAGGCGACGTATGATGTAAGCGGTCATAGAACTATTCGGGAGAATGACTGTGTTTTATTGGAGAGACTTTCCTTGTGATCTTGCGTCCTTCAGTTTCTGAACTTTTTGTTCATCCCACCACCACCATTCAAGGAGGTTGTTGGCAATATTGCTTTGCGAGGGATTGATTTTTGGACGGTTGAACTTGTTCCAATAGACCGCCCGGTCATAAGCTATATACCAGTGTGGAACGACATAAAACTGGTGTGTAAGAATTCGATCAAGTGCATGAATCTGGACGATCAGTTCCTTACGGGTTTTTGCTTTGATAACCTCCTCAATCAATTCATCAACCGCAGGATTTTTGATGCCCGCATAATTTCGGGTTCCGGGAGTTTCGGCAGCTTCGCTTCCCCACATATAGCGTTGCTCATTTCCCGGTGATCGGCTTTGGGGATAGTTCGCAACGATCATGCCGAATTTGAAATTGCGTAGACGTTCTTCATATTCGGCGACTTGCACGACTTTGATGTCTAACTGCACGCCGATCTTTTTCAAATTATTTTTATAAGGTTCGGCGATGCGCTGAAATCCGGGTCCTGCGAGAAGAAGTTCAAACTGTAAGCGCTGATCCCCTTTTGTGCGAATTCCATCCGCACCAATTTTCCATCCGGCAGAATCGAGCAAAGCGTTGCCGATCTGAGTGTTTTTGGTGGCCGACTGGCCTTGTCCCGGTGCGCCCACTGGCTTGCTGAGTGCTGTTTTGGGAACATAGTTTTTATATTTTCCCCGTAGCTTGACAAGAAGGTTTTTGACCTCGTCTTGGGGAATTCCCTGAGCTTTCATTTCGGGATTGTTATCGAAATAACATTCGTTTCGGGTGTATTGTCCATAAAATAGATTTTTATTACTCCATTCAAAGTCAAACGCCATAGAGATGGCGGCCCGAACTTTGCGTGACTGAAAAAATTCATTCCGCATATTCATGGCAAATCCCTGCATGCCAGCGACTCGGGTGTGTGGAAATTCGCCACGGATGTAGTAGCCCTTTTTTACAAAATCACCTTTATAGTCCAGAGCCCAGTCGCGAGAACTGTTGATCAACTGCATGTCGAACTCGCCGCCCTTGAACGCTTCCCGCTGAGCTACTGGGTCGAGGTAGATTTTGTAAGTGACCCGATCAAAATTATAGCGTCCACGATTGATAGGGATATCTTTTCCCCACCAATTGGGGTTGCGCTTGAAAGTGATGTATTTACCGTACTCGTATTTCTCAACCGTGTAGGGTCCACTGGCAACAGCAATGCTGTCAAAATCTGCGCCGAAGGATTTCTCTTTCGCGCCATAAACATGCTGCGGGAAAATCAGCATCTGTCCAGTTATTAAAGGGAGCTCTTGATTGTAAACAGCAAAATGGTAGCGAACAGTATGTGCATCAATTTTCTCAATGGACTTGATATCCTTGAAATACTCTTTATAGATGGGGTGGTATTCTGGATCTTTAATGAGGTTGAATGAGAAAATAAAGTCATCGGCTGTCAAAGGATGTCCATCCGAAAACTTCGCCTGTTTATAGATATGATAGGTCATTGAGAGCCGATCTTCAGCGAGTTCGACTTTTTCCGCCAGATTGCCGTATTGCGAAAAAGGTTCACCATCATCGGCGGAACTGTCCATCGGAGTTTGAAACACCAATTGCCCGATACCCGGTGCGGTCACTCCTTTGAGAGAGGCTGGGTTTAGTTTGGTGAAGGCTCCAAAATCAGACAATACGAGATTGCCACCTTTAGGGGCGTTGGGGTTGGCGTATTCATAGCTCTGCCCCGGTTTGTATTTCAGATCCTGAGGGCCATATAATGAAAGTCCGTGCTGAGGGGTTGCCCAGGCTGGCTGAGCCAGTGTCAGTACAAGAATAAATAGTGAAAGAGATTTTGTCATGATATTGATATATAGAGGCATTAAAGAAGTATTTGAATTTTTCTTATATTAACATTCCTGTGGCTTCATGGGGAAACAGCTTTATTGATATGAAAGCCTATTGAAATGTCTGCACGCTATTTAAAATTAAGCCGATCTGAACTTGAGTCTAGAGGCCAGAAGGCCTATGAAATCTATCGAGAATGCCGAGTATGTCCACATGCCTGCGGGGTGGACCGCACTCTGGGGCAAACGGGGTATTGTGGTCAAACTGATCTTTTAAGAGTTTCATCCAGCGTCCGTCATTTTGGCGAGGAACCTCCTCTGGTCGGGACGGGTGGGGTGGGCAACTTGTTTATCACGGCGTGTAATATGCGTTGTGATTATTGCCAGAATTTTCAAATTTCTCAAGATTGGGAAAATCCGACGGATACCGTCAGTCTGGAGCAATCATATCAAGTTACGGCTGAAGAGATGATGCGCTTGCAGGAAGAGGGGGTGCATTTTATCGGTTGGGTTTCTCCTTCTCATGTTGTTCCGGGACTTTTAAAAAGTTTATCGATTGCGCGTGAAATGGGTTTGGAAATCCCCATTATTTATAACAGCAACGGTTATGATGCTCTGGCTACTTTAAAGCTTCTGGATGGGGTGGTTGATGTTTACCTGCCCGATTTGAAATATGCCGATTCTGCCACTGCCAAGGGGATTTCGCATATACATGAATATCCGGAATATTCTCGTCAAGCGGTGTTGGAAATGTATCGGCAGGTCGGTCCTTTGAGTCTGCGGGAGGATGGGTTGGCTGAAAGCGGATTATTGGTTCGGCACCTGTTGTTGCCCGAAGATCTTGCGGGAACCTGGGAGACGCTGTGTTTTATCGCCCTTGAGTTGTCTCCGAGCGTGTCTTTGAGCCTGATGAGCCAGTACCGCCCAGTTCATAAAGCCACACCCCTCTCAGGAGGGGCAAATTTTCATCTCCCCTCAAAACCTTCTGATTTGGGTTCGAACGTTTCCGTTGAACCTCTGCTGAACCGGGAGATCACTCCTGAGGAATATGAAAGCGCCATCTCCATGGCTCGGGAACTTGGGTTTGAGAGTTTATATCTTCAATCCATGGAAACGGCTGTGCATAATTTGCCGGATTTTGAAAATACGGAAAATCCATTTCCATTAGACCGTACCCACAATGATAAAAGCACCAGAGTAGGACATTCCTAATTGCTTACGAAAGCGCCTTATTGATTTAAAACTTCTTTTCTAACTGATAAGGCTATGGTAGCGGCCTCTTGGATCAGGTCTGAAGGTACACTTAATTCAGTTAAAGTTGCCCCAAGGTTTTCCATCACAACATCAAAGTGACTATCATTCATGCCATTTTTGACCAGCTTCTTATGAGCTTCCCGAAGGCTTTTCCCCGAATAGTTAGGAATGCCTCCAAAGGCATATGTGAAAAAGACTTTTTGTTTCTTTCTTTGCTCGGCCATATCTACGCTTTGAAAGAAATGTTTTATTCTTTGGTCTGCTACTACCTTTTTATAAAAAATATCTACCGCAGCATCTACGGCGTCTTTACCACCAATTCTTTCGTAGAGTGATTTTTTTCCGGTATCTGTAGATTGGTCGGACCCACCATTAGCAACAATATTTTGCAGGTCGCTGGCTAGCTTGGAAAGTTCTGCTGCCGCTGTTTGTGTATCGTTGGCTCCGCCTGTGGTGCTCTCTGCGGCAGTGGCTACGCCTGCTATATTCTCAGTAATTTCACTACTTCCTCTGGAAGCCTCTTCAACACTTCTCCCTATTTCAGCAGTTGTTGCACTTTGTTCTTCGACAGCACTTGCAATGGTTGAGGATATGTCGTTGATTCGAGTAATAATTTCAGTTATTGATCCTATGGCATTTACTGCTTCCTTAGTGTTTCCTTGAATAGCTTGAATCTTATTACTAATATCTTCAGTCGCTTTTGCCGTTTGAGTTGCAAGCTCTTTAACTTCGTTGGCAACCACTGCAAACCCTTTCCCCGCCTCACCAGCGCGTGCCGCTTCGATAGTAGCGTTTAGGGCGAGAAGATTTGTCTGCTCTGCAATTGAAGTAATAGTTTTAATGACATCGCTGATCTCAGAAGAAGCTGTACCTAAATTAACAACCGTTTCATTAGCCCCTTTTGCCATTTCTACGGCTTCACTAGTTACTTGAGCTGCTTCATTCGCATTTTGAGCAATCTCTTTAATGCTGGCACTCATTTCTTCTGTACCAGCTGCTACAGTTTGCACACTGCTCGAAACTTCTCCACAAGCTGTAGAAACGACATTTGCCTGGGCAGATGTTTCCTCCGCATTACCCACCATTTGCTGGCTTGTTGCACTTAATTCTTCCGCTGCACCGGCTAAAGTCTGGGCGGTTTGAGATACATGACTCATCATTTCTTTTTCCCGATTTTCCATCTCAATTTTTTGAGTGATGACTTCCCATGAAACCATTGGTCCGTTATAATTTCCGTCACCGTCGTATACTGCAGTTATATCCAGGTCAAATATTTCTGGCCCAACTTGAATATTAGCTTTATGGGGTAGATTTTTTGGGTCTGAAAGGATGTTGCGCTGGTAGGCCGGATTTTTGTGGAATATGTCGATGGATTGACCAATGAGATCATCGACTTTTACGCTTATATGTTCTTGCAAAGATTTTAAAATCTTTGCTGTCTCGGGGTTCATATATTTGATGTTGAAATCTTTATCTGCAAGCATCAGGTTGATAGGTGCATTTTCAACCAGTGAAGAAACCGATTTGATTTTTTCTTCTGCCGCAAGTTGATCAGTCACAATATCCCAAGTCAGCATGTTTCCTATGTGTTCGTCGTGTTTGTTAAAGATGGGAGCCACTAATAAATCCAATGTTTCTGAGCCAACCTGGATATTGGTGTGAATTGGCAAGTTTCTAGCATCCGATAATATTTTGCGCTGATGGGCCGGGTTTTTATGGAAAATATCTATACATTGTCCATCAATGTCTTTTACGTTAATGGGGAGATATTGTTCAATCTGTTTCAAAGTGTTTTTGGATGCCGGGTTGACATAGGTGATATTGCAATCCATATCAGCAAATAAAATATTGGCACGTGAACTTTCAACAATGGCGTATACTTTAAAGGCTTCCCGCTCAGCCTCTTTTTTTAGATTAGTTTCTTTTAGAATTCCATCCAAACCTTCGAGAAACTCTCCTTTTACATCCGAGTTATCGAGATTGCTAACCTCCCCGCCTAGAATTTCTTTAGAGCTTTTAATAAATTCCTTGAAACTCGAGACTAGTATGCTGAAAGACTGGTCAAGTTGGCGAAACTCATCATCAGAATTAATTGATAAGGGTTGCATACCTTTTATATCTCCCTGGGCAAGGCGACCCAACTCGCGTGTCAAAGATATGATCGGTGTGGAAAACATTCTTCCGATGAGGATGGCGATGAAGGTCAGAACACCGATTAAGACGGCGACGATGATAAAGGTATTTCTCTTGATGGTGTTAATGGATTGGAACGCCTCCTGTTCGTCAATTTCAGCTAAAATTCCCCAACGCAATCCTAAAATATCTACGGGGCCATAAGCACTAAGAACGGGGACTCCTCTGTAATCGGGGAAGATTTGGAACCCTGCTTTACCTTGGAGTGAGTCATTAGCGCCGGGGGAATTGACTGTGCTGATGCCAATACTGGTATTAAAACTTTTTTGTGCCTGGATAACTTGGGGATCTGTACCTAATTCTTCCAGCAATTTAAAATAGGCATCAGGCTCCTCAATTAAAAACCTGGAATTATTTCTCAATTTATTATCAGGACCTACAAGATAAACTTCACCTGAGTCTCCCAAGCCCACTTTTTTCCACTCTTTATTGCTTGTCATCACCGAATCTATTTTGTCGATAGGAGCTTGGAAAATGAGTACTCCAACCATTTCTCCCACATCAAAAACTGGCGAGGCAATAAAGGCTGCTGGTGCGTTATAAGAAGGTTCATAAGGAGCAAAGTCGTCCAGTATAAAGGTGTCGGGGTCACTGGCATTTAATACACCTTTGAAGGCACGTCCGATTCCTGAATTACTGTAGGGGCCTGTCTTCAGGTTTGTGGCGTAATCAACCTCTTTAAAAACGGAGTAAACTATGTCACCGGATTCAGCATCTACCAGAAAGATGTCATAGTATCCATATGTTTCAAGAAATTTGCGTATTGTAGGATGGTATTGTTCGTGAATTTGATTGTAGGTGCTGGTACCAGGGGCGACATCCAGCTTATGTTTTTCTCCTATGGGCTGAGGATTTTCAGATATATAAAGTGACTGCAGGATTTGAGTGGTTTTATTTTTGGGAAACCATCTTGAAAGTGCATCCAACGTTACCTCAGGGGTATTCTTTTCCTGGTACTTATATCGATCCATGAGTTTGTTCTTTTTGTTTTCATTGTAACTCTGGCTCAACTGGTTTTCTACATGATTGAAGGCTCCGCCAAACCTTCCCATAGCATCAATAACTGTAATGCTTTCGGAAAATGTTTGAATCTGGCTCTTGATTTGTTCAAAATAATCTTCAATTTGTATTTTCTTTAATTCTCTTAAAGATAGGAGCCTCTCCCGGTTGACTTGTGTCAGTTCATCAGAGATCGTATTGTTTGAATACCATGCGTAACCTAATAGTGGAACCAAGCCCATAAGAAGAATTAATAAAATCATTTTGCTTCTGATAGACCATGAAGAGATATTCATTATATTTATCCTTACTTTAGAAAAATGATATTTTTAAGTATTGGCAAAATGATGGATGATTGTTAATGAATATTATCCATCAAGTTTTTTCATAAATATTTCGTATCTATACTCACTCCATATTTTTTGAAGTTGGAAAGGGCTAGAATTATTCCTCTAGCTATATTATCTATGGTCAGGGCTGAAAAAATAAAATCAACCAAAAACTTCGGAATACCGTGAATTTTTGTAATACTTTGTGCTTTGCTGTAATCGAGTTGAGTATACTTAGATGTACACTAGGTGGGAGTTTAACTTGTGGAAGCTTCAGCGCTCTAGATTGTAAAATAAGGACATTGTTTAGGTGATAATAAATGGTATTTTAGTTAATGACTTGATATAACCGGCTCCCCTGTCTTGTTCTGGAACCCTTTATTTGTTAACCTTTATCTTTGACCAAGAGCTAATCCCTTCAGGAAAGCATAAATATGAAACCAAGAAAAACTCGAAAAATACGAATTGGAAAAGTTGAGATTGGTGGTGATGCACCCATTGCAGTGCAAAGCATGGCGGCGACTCAAACCCAGAACCTGGAAGCTACAGCTCGACAAATAGAAGTTTTGGAAGCAGCTCATGCTGATGTCATTCGTATTGCCGTAGATAATGAAAAGGATGTGGAGGCTCTCAAAGTTCTGCGTCAACAGTTCCCCGAAAGTGTGTGGTCGGTGGACCTTCAGGAAAACTATAAACTAGCACCCATCGTTGCCCCTTTTGTCGATAAGATTCGCTACAACCCCGGACATTTATTCCACTTGGAAAAAGAAAAGACCATTCGTGAAAAAGTGGAGTTCATTGTCAATGCGGCGAAAGAAAATGATTGTGCTATTCGTATCGGTGTCAATTGTGGCTCAGTGGACCCAGACTATAAGGAGCGTTATAAAGATGATTCGGTAGAGGCTATGGTCCGTTCTGCTGTCGATCACTGCCAGATGCTCGATGAGATGGGTTTTGAGAATTATTGCGTTTCTCTCAAGGACTCTGAATCTCAAAAGGTGATTGACGCAAATCGGAGATTCTCTCAAGAACGTCCTGATGTTCCTTTACACTTGGGCGTGACCGAAGCAGGGCTTCCGCCTGAAGGCATCATTAAAACCCGTATTGCTTTAGAACAATTGATTTCAGCAGGGATTGGCGATACGATTCGTGTTTCACTAACTCTGCCCAACGATGATAAAGGGCAGGAAATTGAAGTGGGACGAGAAATTCTGAGTGATATCGCGGAAGGGCGTTTCCGGTCTGTCCCCGAGAATTTTCTTGAAGGACTGAATATCATCGCTTGTCCAAGTTGTTCCCGAGTGGAGAATGACAAGTTTGTCGATTTGGCTCAGGATGTACGGAAAATGACAGAGTATGCTGCGAAACATAAGTTGACCATTGCGGTGATGGGGTGCCGGGTGAACGGTCCGGGAGAAACCGATGACGCAGACTTGGGGCTGTGGTGCGGACCCACACGCGTGAACCTGAAAAAGGGAACAGAAACTCTGGGTTCATATTCCTATGAGGATATATTGGTGCAGTTGAAAAAGGAAATCGACCAGATGATTCTGGATAAATTTCCATCAGCCGTATAGACAACTGGAAATTAATTTATTAAGAAATATTTATTCTATAAATTAGCCTACTCAGTAATTTCTTGGTAGGAGAGAAAAATAACAATGGCGTAATCAGCCGAGAATATTCTTTGCTAGCCAGCGAAAGCTATTACTCGCTGGCCCCATGCCCAGTGGAAAGGTTAGAAAATGCAATTTGATGTTGAAGAACTAGAAGGGTTGAAGAGAAAGATCAATATCACTATTCCGGAA
>JAJDBH010000208.1 GCA_029261455.1 Nitrospinaceae bacterium | reverse complement strand
GAAAATGCCGAAAGGCCTGAGCACCTGCATTCGGAGGCGGAATTCATCAAGGGTGATGTCCGCAACCGAGACCATTTAAAAAAAGCCATCGAAGATGTGGAACTCGTAATTCACGATGCCGCTGAGGTAGGCGTGGGTCAGTCGATGTATGCTATTGACCAGTACGTTTCCACAAATGTTCAGGGTACGGGAGTGTTATGGGACATTCTGGTCAACGAAAAACACAAAGTTGAAAAAGTTCTCGTTGCCAGTTCCATGAGCCTTTATGGAGAAGGTTGCTACCAGTGCCCGGAACACGGGAAAATTAGCCCTAAACCCCGGCCGGAAAGTCAGCTTGCTGAAGGGAAATGGGAAATGCTTTGCCCCGAATGTGCTGTGCCGGTAACTCCTGTTCCCACTGATGAAGATAAGGAACTGGATTGTACATCGGTCTATGCGCAAAGCAAAAAAGATCAGGAAGTGTATTCTCTGATGATTGGCAAAGCTCATCAGATACCTACCGTAGCTTGCCGCTATTTTAACTGTTATGGCCCACGCCAGTCGCTGAACAATCCTTATACCGGAGCGGCGGCTATATTCTGTTCAGCCATCAAAAACGATTCACCGCCCCTGATCTATGAGGATGGTAATCAGCGTCGTGATTTTATTCACGTCAGTGATCTGGTACGCGGGAAACTTCTTTTACTGGATCATCCTGATGCCATTCATGATATTTTTAATATTGGTACCGGCAAGCCTTCCTCTATTCTCGATTTGGCGGAAACCCTCATTGAACTTTGCAGCAAAAACTTTAGTCCGGATGTGATTTATAAGTTCCGCAATGGTGACATTCGTGATTGTTATGCAGACATCTCTAAAATCAAAGCCTTGGGTTTTGTTCCTGAGTTGTCTCTGCGAGAGGGTCTTAAGGACCTGATTGCTTGGAGTGATAGCCAAAATGCGGTTTCTCGTGTTGGGGATGCTCATCAAAAACTGGTTGAAAAAGGTCTCGTGCTGGAAACTCAGCCGGTTGCCAGTAAGTAACCATCGTTTCTCCCTCATTCTCTAATGATCTCCTCGGAGAGAAACTTTCTCTGGAATAAAAAACATGACTCAACGCCTTATCTTGGGCGGCACTTTGTTTTTTGCCTTCCTCCTGCTCACTCCTCTTGGTATTTTTAATGACTGGATTCCTCCCGATATTCATAAGGGCTATTACGCTGTAACGACTATTGATGGAGGTGATGATACTGGTTATTACGCGTTTTTGCGCTCGGTATTTTTTGATGGTGACCTCGATTTTTTTAACGAACTTCATTATGCGCATTCTGAAAAATTCATGCCGACCGGCTATGTTTTCAATAACTGGCAAATGGGCCAGGCGCTTATGTTCCTGCCATTTTTTATTGTCGGGCACTTGCTGGCCCTGCTTTATCAAGGCTTAGGTTATCCCATTTCGGTGGGAGGTTATTCAGCTCCTTATTACATTTCGACGGCTGTGGCTTCGGTCACGTTTCTGTTTGCTGGTTTGATGCTGGTTTATAAAACGCTGCACTCCTTTATCGATAAACGATTTTCCCTGTTTGTAACACTTTCTGTCTGGCTGGCATCGCCGCTGATATATTTTTCGTTCATCCGCCAGCGCATGTCCCATACCGTTGAATTTTTCTTCGCCGCCGTTTTGATATTTGCCTGGATTCATTTCCGCCTTCAAACAAGGGGCAATGACCCAGTGAGCCGAGAAAGAAACCAGGGCCAACTGGTGCTACGATACTCTGTATTGGGGGCTCTACTTGGATTTCTTTGCGTCACAAGGGTGATCAATATTGCTTTTTTTGCCCTGTTTGCGGTGGATCTGTTGTGGAGTTTTCGCGCAGACTTAAAATCGAGTGCCACCGTTAAAAAAATATTCATATTGGGCGGAGCCATGCTGGGCGGATTTTTTCTGGTAATGCTTCCTCAGATCGTATGTTGGTACCAGTTAAATGGTGTCCCTTTTCCTCCAAGGCATATGAAATTTGCTGGAGAAGGTTTATCCGACATCTCTTTATTGCCTCTGCTGGAAAAAATATGGGCCCTGTTTTTTTCTGCCAAATGGGGCCTGTTGTTTTCTATGCCGCTGGCAATGGTAGGAGTGGTGGGCTTATTCCTCAAGAACGAATGGTTGAAAGAAGTTCGTCCAGGTTTACTGGCCTATCTGGCAGGAATTTTTGCCATTGTAATTATATACCCAGAAGATTCGGCTTCTTATGGACACCGACACTTGATTTCAGCACTGCCTGTTTTTGCGTTGGGACTGGGTAATGTACTGTTGCGTATTTCAGAAACTGGGTCTAAATGGGGATTGCGAGTTGCGATCATTGGAGGCCTGTCTGCAGTGCTGGCACAATTTTCTATGCTCATTCAATATAAGGTTGTCTTACCTTATAACCACCCAGAGTTTACGCTAAAAGCTTTGGGGGCAACTGCGGAGCTTCTATCCAGTCGCTCCGACCTGTTATTGCGCTCGACTAATTTTTTTAAAATACTTTCCCTTCCTCAACCACAATCCTGGGGCTATCTTGATGGGTTGTTTCTTTTAGTGTTTCCATTGTTTCAATTGGCAGGACTGGTGGGTGTATTGGTTTTACTGAAATGGATGGGGCAGGCTTCCTGGTTCCAGATAAAGGTTCTTGATCCAAAATTCATGTTGGGTAAAAGTGTGATTGTCAGCATTATGTTGCTGGTTATTGTCATGGTTTCCACGCCTACGAAAACGCAATCTGAAATCAATGCCAGAATGGGATATCAGAAAGCGATCAAGAACGGTGAAGCTCATTTGAGGAATCGTGAAATCGACGAAGCCAAGGTTGATTACACCCTGGCGGTAGAATTGATGCCTCAATCCTGGAAGTCTTATTTCATGCTCGGGCAAACTTGGCAGGCTCAGGGTAAGATTGATGAGGCTAATCGTTTTTATCACAAGGTTTTGGTTTATAATCCAGAAGATAGCCAGACTTTGGTTCTCTTAGGAAATAATTTAAGAAGGCAGGGCAAAGTTGAGGATGCGGAAAAAGTTTTACGTTCCGCTATTCGGGCTTGGCGATTAAACGTGAAGGCTTACGAATCTCTCGCTCAGCTTCTGGTGTTTCGGGGTAAACGTGAAGAAGGCATACAATTTTTTAATTATGCACTTCAAGTCAACCCGAATTATGGGCCCGGTCATATTAATATAGCAATGACATATCATTCCCTCAATCAGAAAGAAAAGAGCCAGTATCATTTAAACCGGGCACTGGCACTGGGCATGAAAGGGCGTGCGGTCGACCAAATTAAATCTATAATCCTTAACACGCCAGGCAAACCATGATCGACGAAATTGATTATTTTCCCCGAAGAGATCAACATAATAAGAAGAAAAAAGTGGATTCGGGATGGGGAGACCTTAAAAAAGAAAAATCGGAACAGGACAACAAAAGCGAAAAGGAAAAAAAGGACAAAAAACCTTTCCCTCCTCGACGTGAGCCCAATGAAAAATAGCACCTTGAGCCAGGCTCTCGCTTCTCTAGAAAGTCAAGATATTGAAATTTTCAAAGTAATTGTTCTCCGCTTGGTGTGAACCCCCTCCACTGTTATAATACCCGCCGATCAATACAACTTATCCATGACAGGAGCCGAATGATGATGGAGAGCCCTTTTTCATTTCTCAAACTTATGCTGTGTTTATTTGTCCTTAACTTTTTATTATTCCCCGCTGTGGGTTTTTCGAGCGTGGTCGATGAAACGCTTAAGGGAGATGATAAATTGGCCCAAGGCAAAATAGGGGAGGCCGAAGAGCATTATGCCACTGCCCTGCAAATGGACCCTGAAAACTGGCGGGTCATGCGTTCTCTGGCCGAAGTCAGATTTCAACTGAAAAAATATAAAGAAACCAAGCTATTGGTCGACCGTATTTTAGCCATGAAAGTGTCCACTCGAAAAATCGTCGTGGTTACTCTGAAAGGTGAATCAGAGTCGTTCGAGGCTGAAATTGTTGATGAAAAAGTCATCACACCTGATAGCGGTGGTAATAATATGAGGCATTATGTGGATGGAGAAGCTAAAAAACCAATCCCGCATTACCGTCTTTTCAACTTGAAAACAGGGAAGATGCTCCTCATTCCGCACGATTCTGCAACGATTAAATACCAAGGCATTCCTGGCAGGGATTATGCGTACGTTCAGGAACTGCATGCCAAAGTTGAAGATCTTTTGATCGCCAAGGCCGGGCCTTCTGGTCCAGTTGAAATGATAGAGCTTAAAGGCGGTTGCTTCAAAATGGGCAGTGCTAAGGGTGCCTTATCCGAGCAGCCAGTACATGAAGTCTGCCTAAAACCATTTAAATTGGATAAATTTGAAGTGAACCAGGGCAGGTTTCAAGCTTTTATGGGGCACAACCCCTCACGCTTTAAAGGAGCTAACCTGCCAGCCGAAAGCGTGACTTGGCACGAAGCAGAAGAGTACTGTAGAAATTCCGGTAAACGTTTGCCCACAGAAGCTGAATGGGAATACGCTGCACGTGGTGGAACGGGCACAGCATTTTACTGGGGCGATGAATTCGACCCCACCAAGTCTAACTTTTGTGACAGCAAGTGTGTCATGAATATCAGGACTGAAAACATGTCAGACGGTTTCTCCAATACAGCTCCGGTAGGTTCCTTCTCGGCTAATCCTTTTGGGCTCCATGATATGGCAGGTAATGTCAATGAGTGGGTGTCGGATTGGTTTGAGATTCGATACTACAAAAATAGTCCGAAAGATAATCCTCAAGGACCCAAGCGTTTAAATCCTTCTGACAGACGTGGAGGTGGAACACAAAGAGTCTATCGAGGAGGTGCCTGGAAAACGGATGCGAACAGTCAACGCTCAGCTTGGCGAAAAGGTTTTGAGTCGGATTATCGTCTGGACGGCACTGGCTTCCGCTGCGCTCGCTAACCACCACTAGGCGTGGGGCCGACTGCAATAGCGTTTATGTGCGAGAAAAAAGTTGTCTGGGCTTGAAGAGTGTTAAGAGATTTTACCCTGCGGAGTTATCCTCGTCATTGCGAACGTGTGATATTTGACCTTAGCTTTCATGCCCCGAAGGGGTAAAGTGAAGCAATCTAGGTTTGGGCTTTTAATATTTCACTTAAGATTTTTCAAGTCTGATTTGAGAATTTTTCCAGTTGCGGTTTTTGGCAGGGATTCCATAAACTGAAATAGGTCGGGGATCATAAAAGCGGGCAATTTTTTTCGGCAAAGTTCTTTGAGTTCCTGTTCTGTGGCTTGTGTTCCTTCGCGCAGAACTGCAAACACTTTCACTTTTTCTCCTATCCGTTCGTCGGCAACGCCTACAGCCGCTACTTCAGCAATGGCTTCATGACTCATAAGGGCGTTTTCAATCGCTAACGGAGACACATTTTCTCCTGCACGAATGATGAGGTCTTTTATTCTTCCGGAGGAAATAAACAGTCGGCCATTTTCATCCATATGGCCGAGGTCTCCGGTTCTCAACCAGCCATCGGATGAAAGCGTTTCTTTTGTTTCATTTGGTTTGTTCCAGTAACCTTTCATCACCGTTTCGCCACGTACCCGGATTTCACCGACTGCTCCCTGCTTGACGCATTTTCCGGCATCATCAACAATCTCAAGCTCGACGTTTGGCAGGACGGGTCCCACCGAACCGGGCACACTGCCGTCTTTCATCGTGTTCACAGAAATCACTGGTGAAGTCTCAGTCAACCCATAGCCTTCAATGACGGTGACGCCGAGCCCTTCCTCTACTCTTTTTAGCAGAGCCTCAGGCAGGGACGCACCCCCAGATATGCAATGGCGCAGAGAAGAAACGTCATACCCGCCCCGAGCATAAAGTTGCACCAAAAAAGAGTAGATGGTCGGTACCAAGGGCAGAATGGTTGCCTTATGCTGGGCAATGGATTCCAATATGGTTTTAGGTTGAAACTGTTTCAATAAAATCAGTGTGGCCCCAGAACGTAGTAATACCAGAGCCATGATATTGCCGAATGAATGGAATAAGGGCAGAGCGACAATCACCTTGTCTTCTGGGGTGAAATGCAGATGCTCTAAGAACCCGGTGCAGTTGGCGTCGAACTGACTTTCCTCAAGCATGACCCCTTTGGGTTTGGCAGTGGTGCCGGATGTGTAAAGGATGACATCGGGGAGGCTTTCGCCTCTTTTATGTTTTGTTAGAGGATCTTTGGATTCTCCCATAACCATGAACTCATCCCAGCTCAACGTTCCTTCTCCTACTTGCGAAGGTTCTGCAGGGCCGACAAGAATTTTGTGGGGAAAAAGTTTAAAAAAGGGCGCGACTTCAGGTTTGACAAAAACCGAGTCGACAACCAGCGTATCAATCCCCGCATCCTGAGCGATGTAGACGAGGTCTTCAGGTTTCAGCATGAAGTTGAAAGGAATAACAGGAACGCCTTTCAGCAGGGCGGCAAAAAAGGCAACAAGATATTCTTTCTGGTTCAGGCACAGCAGACCAATTTTGCTGTTGGCATTGAGTTCGAGTTTGGACAAGGCATTGGCGAAACATTCGATCTGTGCAGCGAAATCCCCATAGCTTAAGGTCGTGTCACCCTCAATAATCGCCGGGTGAGATGGGTTCTTTTCAGAGTGTTCTTTGAGATATTGATAAAAAGACATTTTAAATATTCCATGCTTAAGAAAATAATTTGAAGGTCATTATACCTCAAACAATGTTTGCTATAAAAAAGATGGGGATGCCTGAAGGCATCCCCATAGCACAATACCAGCTATTAGTTCGAAGTGTGCCAGATATCATTTTTCATAGGGGTACTCGAACCACCCATGATCCATATTTTACTATCGTAAACTACTCCTGTTGTGTTGTTACGAGGAGACCAAGGGGTAGAGGAGAGGACCTGGTTCCAAGCGATACCGTCGTTCGAGGACCATATATCATTTTTGCTAAAACCATCAATCACCCAGATTTTATTGTTGTATGCCAGTGAAATATGACCATTGCGAGTTGACCATGCGGCGGAAGGGGTGGCCTGAGTCCAAGTGACTCCATTCGTGCTGGACCAGACGTCGTTTTTGTCGACATTATCATTGCCACCGATAACCCACATTTTGTTGTCGAAGACAATGGACGCATGGTAAAAGCGGCTGGACCATAGGGTGGAGGTCGTAGCCACAGTCCAGTTGATGCCGTCGGTGGAGTACCAAACATCATTTTTGGGGCCACTATCAATTCCACCGATGACCCACATTTTGTTGTCGTAAACCAGTGAAGTGTGGGCAGAACGGGGAGGCCAAGCCGCAGAGGCGGTAGCTTGCACCCAAGTGATGCCATCCGTGCTAGACCAGACATCGTTTAGAACGTTGACACCATCATTGCCACCTAAGATCCACATTTTGTTGTCGTAAACCAGTGAAGTGGGTTTAATGCGACCGGTCCAGGGAGCATTAGGTGTGGCTTGGGCCCAGGTGACCCCATCCGTGCTGTACCAAACATCGTTTAGATTGTTGACACCATCACTGCCACCTAAGATCCACATTTTGTTGTCATAAACCAGTGAAGTGTGAGAATTTCGGCCCGACCATGCGGCGGCTGAGGTTGCTTCGGTCCAGGTGCTGCCATCGAATAAAGTTTGTTGCAGAGGAATGAGTCCTTCGGAAAATCCATTGGCATTTTTCACTTTCAACTTATAGCTGCCAGCATTGAGACCTTGCGGTACACGCACGATGACTTGTTGTGGGCTTGATGTGGAGGCCAGCACTGTTGAGGTGATTCCTCCCACCGTTACATCAGGGTTGGTTCCACCTACAACCAGACCCGTTCCGTTTAAATCCAATGCAGGGACAAACCCTGTACCTGGATCGTATTCACCTAGTCCGGCGAATGTGACCTCCACCCCATCTGCACTGTCTTCAACATTAACTGGTGGGGCGGCAATGGTGATCTGGTTTCCATCCGAATTGACAGTGACACCGGCCCCTCCCACAATCTGGTTTTCCAGATAATCTGCTGTGTCTGAATTAGAGACTTTGACCTTTTCATCGGTGTTGGTGTCGATGGACGAGATAGTGATCGTGGAATTTGGGCCAGGGGTCACGGATAAATCGATGTTAGCTCCTTCCTGCATGGTCAACTGATCGGCAAATGCTGTTACACCCAAAACCAAAACCAGTAAAAAGCTGGATAACATAAATGATGCAATTCGTTTTTTCATGCTTAACACTCCTCAGATTTTTTTGAATTATTCTTTACGAATTATTCTTATCGGAGCGGGAATATTTCGACTGAGTTAAAAAAAAATAAATTGTGGAATATTTGGTTGGACAGAATGAGGGGGCGTGAATTTGGAGGTAAAAGTATTTTTCGGAAGGAGATGGTTTAGATAAAGTGAGAATTCAGGTACCGGATCTACCCTGCAGGGTGTGAAGGCTAAAGATGAATATTATGACTGCAGCTTTCAGTTGTTCTAGATGACGATTTAAGTAAACCCCCTAAAGGTAAATCACCCCGACCCTCTTTGGGAAAGAGGGGGAAGTCTTATTAATCAGCCTGGATTAATTTTTGTCCGCGCAGAAACGCCACTGCTCATTGCCCGTGGCGGCCAGCCACCCAGCGGGCGAAGAAACCGTTTGGGAGGTTTAGTCCGGAGGACAAATCGGGGATGTACATTTCACCGGTCTGAAAATTGCCTGATTTATGTGAAGGGAAATAAGTACGCATCATATTTTCTAGTGTCAGGGCAGAGAACCCCGGTGAATGGGTGGTGAACAGCAAAAATGCAGGATCATCGCTGAGGATGTTTTGGCAGGCCTCCATGAACTTGGCGAGCATATTCTCAATGTTCCAGACTTCTCCTTTTGGCCCTCGACCGAAAGACGGTGGGTCCATAATGATAGCGTCATATTTTTTGCCGCGCCGGTGCTCTCTTTCCATATATTTCATGGCGTCATCGACAATCCAACGGACCGGACGGTCTCCCAACCCAGAAAGCTCCAGGTTACGCCGAGCCCAGGTGACCGAGGCTTTGGAGGCATCAATATGGGTGACGTGAGCCCCGGCAGAGGCTGCCGCAAGGGTGCTGGCACCGGTATAACCAAAAACATTAAGTACTTGTATTTCTTTGCCGTTAAGCTGTTTAAGCTGGTCCATGATCCACAGCCAATTAATGGCCTGTTCGGGGAAGAGCCCGATATGCCCGAACCCTGTGGGTTGAATTTTAAAGACGAGATCGCGGAATGGAATGGTCCATCCCTCCTCAGGGAGTTGGGTGAAAAACTTCCATTCACCGCCTGTATCTTTGCCTTTGAAATACTTGTATTCGCCTTCCGCCTTCTTCCACTCACTGGGAGGAAGGGATTTGGGCCAGATGGCTTGTGGAGCAGGACGAATGAAACGGTGCGGACCGAATAATTCGAGCTTTTGGAATTCTCCGGTATCGAGTAATTGGTAGTCGAACTGGTCTAGTGGATAGCTTTCTGTTGGTGAATGAGCCATGAATGTGTTTGAAAACCTTTGAGTGCTACTATAGGATAATTAATTCAAAGTCTTACTATAAAAGAAGGCCCTGTTTGGAGGGGGATTATATCAGAATTTTGTTTCGCAGTTTAAATCAGCCTGTTTTTTTGCTTGTCTTGCTTTTCCTGGTCTCGTGTTCTTCTTCCGAAGAAAATGCTCCACAGACTAAAAAGAAAGAATTTTCGCTTCCGGTCCAGGTGGGTAAAGTTGTGTACTTGGATGTGGCGGATGAAGTGCGCGCGGTGGGAAATATCCAGGCCGAAAAGAGAGTGGTGGTCAATGCGGAAGTCCGGGGGAAAATCACCCGGATTGCGGTGGAAGAGGGGATGAAGGTGAAGGCCGGCGAATTGCTGGCTCAAATCGACCCGAGAGAATATGAACTGGTCCTCGAAAGGTTACAGGCCGATCTTTCTTCCACGGAAAAGGAATTTCAGAAGGTTCAGGAAGGGTTACGTCCGGAGGACAAGCAGAGGCTGGAAGCGAGAATGCATGCAGCCGAAAGTGCCTTGAACCTGACCCATATAGAATTGGAACGTGCGCAAAAACTGGTGGCGGAAAAAGTTATGCCGCAGTCGGGTCTCGACACAGCTCAGGACAAGGTCCGTCAAGCTGAGGAGTTTTTGAAGGCGAGCAAGGCGGAACTGGCAGCAGGGATGACAGGGCGCAGTGAGGATATTGAAAAGCTGGAATCGGAGATGCAGTCTATCCTGAAGCAGGTTGAGGTGGCGCAACTAAATCTTGCGAAAGTAAATATCGAGGCTCCTTTTGATGGGATCATAATCACCAAGGAAATTGAGCGGGGAGCTTTTGCCGAGACGGGAACTCCTGTCGTGAGTATGGTTGGATCCGCCCGTCTGAAAGCGGTTCTGGAAATGCCGCAGAGCTACAGAAATAAACTAAAAAAACTTAAAGGTGCAAGATTTGTTGCGCGAGAACTGGGTTTGAAGTTTGAACACCACAGAAATCTTGCGCGTCTCATCCGGGTCATTCCCGATGCCAACATTTATTCCGGAAATATCAAGGTGCAGATTGATTTACCCGATCCTGATCCCTCCCTATTTCCAGGGCTGACACTGGAGAGCACTCTTAAATTTGGTGTTCGCAAACACGTGTTGCATGTTCCGGCGGTGTCTCTGGTGATTGGTGAGAAGGGCACCGTTGTTTACATTGTCAAAGACGGTCATGCTCACCTTGTTCCGGTAAGGGCTTTCAAGGAGCGGAATGATTTTGTGGAGATTGAGGATTTCACTCACCAATTGGGGGCGAAAGCGGATCTCATTCTGCGCGGCTCTGGAGCGGTCTTCCCGAGTGCGAAAGTGTTTTTGACCAATCCGGAACCGAAAATAAAAACTCCATTCAACTCGGCAGACAAAAAAAATAAGCCCGCTAACACCCCGGAGACCTGATGAAACTCATTGATCAGTCTATCCGAAATTATCACACAGTTACTGTGGTCATTGTGATGGCCGCTGTGGTGGGCATGCTTTGTTTTCAGACTTTGCCAAGACAGTTGGCGCCGACTGTTGACAAGCCTGAGATTGAGGTCAAGACCGAGTATCGGGGTCTTTCCCCCGACGAAGTGGAACGTAATATTACGCGCCGGTTGGAAGACCAGCTTGAATCGGTGGAGGGCGTGAAAAAAATGACTTCCACCAGTCAGCATGGATTGAGCACCATCAATCTTGAGTTTGACTGGGGCGTTGATAAAAACCTTGCGGTGCTTGATGTCAACAACAAGCTTCAGCAAGTTAAAGACCTACCTGTTAATTCCGACAAGCCGACCCTGAGATCCATTTCGAGCGACAACTCCAGTCCCATCATGTGGATTGTTTTCGACAAGCCAAATGAAAAAATGCCCAATCTCGATCAGAACTATATGTATAAGATCGGTGAGGATATTATTGTCCCTAACCTCAGGCGAGTGAGTGGTATTGCTGATGTCTGGCACTTCGGTGGGGAAGATCGGGAAATGCGAGTCGAGTTCGACCCATATAGTATGGCGCGTTTGCATGTGACCTACAAAGAAGTGATAGACGCTCTATCGGAAGAAAACCAGAACACTCGCGCGGGATTTCATGACGAAGCTAACCGGGCATATACCGTCCGCGCTTTGGGAGAGTTTCTCAGTCCACAGGATATTCTCGACACAGTTATCAAACGTGATGGCGACAAAACTATCAAAGTGAAAGACTTTGCTACGGTAGTGGATGGATATCAAAGAACCTCTTCGCTGGTCCGCATCAGTGGCAACTTGTCTAATGCCTTTGGGGTGATTCGTAAAGCCGGGGCCAATGTGGTGGAAACCTGCAACCTCGCTGCCAAAAAAGTAGAGGAACTGAATAAAGAGTTGTTGAACCGGGGAATCCCGATCAAGTTGAAAATTGTGTATCAGGATGTGGACTATATAGATGAAGCAATGCGGCTGGTGAAGTCAAACCTGGCTTTTGGTGCCGTGCTGGCTGTGGCAGTCTTGCTAGTATTTTTGGGGTCGGGGCGTTCACTGCTCATTGTCGCGATCAGCATTCCTGTGAGCCTGATATCTGTGTTCATCATTCTTAAGGTTCTTGGGCGAAGTATTAATATTATTTCTCTTGCAGGTATGGCCTTTGCGGTTGGCATGGTGGTGGATAACTCGATTGTTGTGCTGGAAAATATTTATCGTCACCTCACAATGAGAAAGGGAGTTTTCAAGGCTGCGTATGATGGAGCTTCAGAAGTTTGGGGAGCTGTTTTGGCCTCAACACTGACGACACTTGCTGTTTTTATTCCCATTGTATTTATTCAGGAAGAGGCAGGGCAGATGTTTCGTGACATCGCCATCACTATCAGCGCCAGCATTGCATTGTCTCTATTGGTGTCCATCACTGTCATCCCGACCTTGACCACATTATTAATTCGCCTCAAACCAGGTGAAGAATACAAGCCGGGATTTTTTCACCGTACTTTGTTCAAACCGGTTGTCATTATTGGCAAGAAGGTAGGCGATGTTTATTCTGCAGTCATGGAATGGATACTCCGTCATTCTCCTGTCAGCATTATTTTCAGAATCTTTGTCATTGCTGGTGTGGGATGGATGTTGTGGTATAGCGGTAAGAATTTACCGGCAAAAGATTATCTTCCCTACGGTAACAATAATATGGTTTTCATGCTCATTGAACCGGTAGCGGGTACTCCGGCAGAAACAAATATGCGTTATATGGCTGATTACGAAAAAAAGGTTGTTGCGATGGCAGATGTCAATCGCAACTTCCTGGTATTTTCGGACCGCTTCAATGGCGGTGGGGCTATTATTGAAAAGGAATTGACGCGAGGCCAGCGTGGCGAAGTGAAGATGGCGGTCAAGTCTGGGGAGATGGGACGCGAGATTTTTGCTATTCCCGGTTACCGTTTTGCTTTTGCTGTGCAGAGACCCATTTTTCGGTCTGCCAACAAAACTTTTGAAGTCGAGATCACCGGGCCGGATATGTTGAAATTGAAAGCCAACGCGTTGGGTTTGATAGGGCAGATTTCTGCGATTCCAGGTGTCCATTCGGTTCGACCAGAGTTTAAGTTTGGCAATCCGGAGCTGCGATTTATTCCTAAGCGTGAGGATGCGGCTCGACTGGATATGGGGATGCGAGAGATCGGAGATATTATCGAGTCGCTCAATGCCGGTAAGTATCTGGGTGAGTTCAATGACCAGGGTGAACCCATCGACTTTGTGCTGGTGCAGAAGAAAGATAGTAATAGCCTGGGGCTGGAAGACTACCGTTCCCTGCCGATATGGACTGACAATGAAATGATGACCCACCTCGGACATCTGGTGGATGTAGAAGTCGACGCGGGGCCCGCACGTATAGACCATATTGGAACTGAACGTGCGATCAAGCTCAGTGTGCAGGTGAGGAAAGATGTTGCCATGCAGTTGGTCATCGACAAGGTTGACGAAGAAGTATTGGTGGGCGCGAGAAACAGCCTTGGAGAAGAATATGGATTGCGTGTCGGTGGTTCTGCAGATGAACTGGCCTCCACCGAAAAATCATTGATGAATAGTTTCGCATACGCGCTGGGGTTTATTTACTTGTTGCTTGTGGCTTTGTTTTCCTCTTTTCTCAGACCGTTCATCGTCATGTTGACGGTGGCACTGGCTGTTTCCGGCTCTTTTCTCGGAATTACCTGGAACAACATGTACCAACGTGGGAATATTCTAGATATTCTCAATGAATGGAATGTGCCCAATGCCCAGGCCATGGCCGCTGACTGGAACTGGATTACGTTTGATATTCTGACTCAGTTGGGGATAGTCATTCTGGCAGGTATCGTTGTGAATAACGCTATCCTCATTGTGCATCAAATGCTCAACAACATTAAATCAGGTATGGGGGAACGCGAGGCCCTTCTCGTTTCCTGTCAGACACGGTTGAGGCCGATCATGATGACTGTTATCTCCAGCGTGTTCGGTATGATTCCTCTGGCTTTTGGCGAAGGCGCTGGCACCGAGCTGTATCGAGGCATGGGCACTGCCTTGATTGGTGGGTTGAGTATTTCAACTTTGTTCACCTTGTTTCTGGTTCCCGTACTGATATCTTTGCTGATCGATATGGGATTCCACACTCGAAAAGAAGACCTTGTTAAAGAATCGCTGGAGATACCAGTGCCTACTGCTAGTAGCTAGCTGGCCAGTCTTCAGGGGGGGGGCAATCGATGACAATTTCTTCTTTGCTCGTCGGGTGATGAAAGAGCATACTCTGAGCGTGAAGAGCTATTCGTCCTTCTGGTAACACAGAACGCGCACCATATTTTTTATCTCCAACGATGGGATGTCCGATGAAGGAAAGTTGTGCGCGGATTTGATGAAACCTTCCTGTGTGCAGGCGAATTTCGATCAGGCTGGTGCTGGCAAAAGTTTCGATGACCTTATACCCCAACAGAGCTTCTTTAGCATCCATTGTGGCTCGGGGGAACACGGTGGCCTTGAGAGATTTTTCTTTTCTCAGGTAATGTTTCAGGCTGGCTTGCTGAGGTTCTGGAATCCCTTCGACTAGAGCGCGATAAAATTTTTGTGTGGTTTTTTGACGAAACTGTTCAGAAATTCGCGAGGCACCTTTTGATGTTCGCCCGAACATCACCACACCAGACACGGGTCGGTCGAGCCGATGGACTAATCCTAAAAACACTTTCCCGGGTTTTTTATATTCTGTTTTGATCCAGTCCTTGACCTTGTCCATCAGGGAGGCTTCGCCGGATTCATCAGACTGGGTGAGCATTCCTGCCGGTTTGCATACCGCTATTAAATGATTGTCGAGATAGAGGATGTTGAGATCAGGAGGGTTGCTCAAGTTTTAATCCTTTAGCTTCGATGACTTTGAGTCCTGGGGGAGTGACGATGCCGCCGGAAACCACATATTTGATGCCTTCTTCAATGGTCATGGAAACTTCTGTGAGTTCCTCGGGTGGAGAGAAGACCAGAAACCCGGAAGTGGGGTTAGGCATGGTCGGCACAAATACGTTGAGCATATTTTCCCGAGTGAGTTTTTGAACTTCTCCGCGGGATTCGCCAGTCACAAACCCGATTGCCAAAAGTCCTCGACGTGGGAACTCAAGAAGAACGACTTTTCGAAAGGTTGAAGTGTCTGCTTGGGCGATGGATATAACTACCTGTTTCGAGCCTGTATAAATCCGGCGGACAAACGGGATTTTTTCAACAAGAGTTTCACCGAGTTGAAAGATTTTTTTTCCGAAAAAACTAGTGGTCAGCCAGCCCACCATGAGTACGATCAGCAGGGTTATAAATACACCCAGAAAAGGGATGCGGTAGCCTTCGGGGAAAGGTGCGCCCAATTGGATCAGTATATTGGTGAATACGGGCGAAAGGGCATCGAGGTTTTTGAATAAAAACTGCAAAATGAACCACGTCAGCGCGATCGGCAGAGTGATCAGCAACCCGGTGATGAAAATATTTCTAAGTCTGCGTTTGAAGGTTTTGAGCACAGCGGTAATGACGAGTTAAAGGATGGAGTTTGGGTCTGATATGTTTGATATATTATATAGAGAAAGTAGCGGAAGGCAATAGAAGGTCAAGGCGAAGCAGTTTTGCACTTGACAGTTGCAGGATAATCGCTAATATCAAGCAGTTGGTTTGACGGTAGGACCAAAAAAACAAATAAATGGGGCTGTGGCGCAGCTGGGAGCGTGCTTGAATGGCATTCAAGAGGTCGCGGGTTCGATCCCCGCCAGCTCCACTTTGATATGAAAGGGCTTAGTCGTTTTGACTAGGCCCTTTTGTTTTGGGATTGCAGGGTAATTGTAAGTCTGTAACTCTCCCATAAAATAGTACCAGTGGCAGTTAGAGTTCTCCTCCATAATGCGAAGAAAAGGAGAACGTAAACGAAGAAGACCCGTTATACAGAGAGTCAAATCATAAAAGTCCTAAATGAGGTTGAGGGAGGACCAGCGGTCAAGGATGTTTGCCGTGAATACGGTATATCTGATGCAACGTACTACAACTGGAAGTCGAAATACGGTGGTATGACGGCTCTGATATCAAAAAGCTCAAAGAGCTTGAAGATGAAAACCGAAGGCTGAAACGGATGTATGCTGACTTGAGTTTTACAGCATGAAGCCTTGAAGGATATTGTCTAAAAAAAGTTCTGAGGCCAGCCGAGAAACGCGAGTTGGTCAACCATGCAGGTCAGGAACATGGGCTGAGTATACGTTCAGCATGTAATGCCATCAGGGTAAATCGTACTACCATCCAGACGGCACTAAAGATGATGTTGTGGTATCAGCGATACAAGAGATCGTAGAGCGTTACCCGGCGTATGGCTTCAACGATGTTTCTTCCAGAAATCAATTTAGTTTGAATATAAGATGACTATCGCTTCCACCTCCACCCGGTTTGGGTCCCCCAGTCAGAAGATGAATTTGGTTTTTCCATACAACAGATGCTAACCCATGCCGTCCCGATGGCATGGAGTTAAAGGTTTTCCATTTATTTGTTGAAGGGTCATAGGCTTCATTTTCAACAAAGGTTCCTTCTTCTGATTCTCCGCCAAAAACATGGATCAATCCATTCAGCACTTGGGAGGTGATTCCACTGCGGGCGGTAGGCAAGGGAGCGTGAAGACTCCATATACCAGCATTGGTGTCATAAGTTTCATGGGAATTCAGGTTGTTATTGTAGTCGACGTCCACCCGCCCACCAATGGCGTGCAGTTTTTTGCCGATCACGGAAACAGTAAGATGGTCGCGTGCGGTTGGAAGAGGGGTAAGCGTTTCCCAGCTATCCGTTTTAGGATCGTAAACTTCATGGGTAGGAGTATTGACCAGATTAAACAGTTTACGGTGTGCTCCTCCGATCAAGTGAATCTTTCCGCCAATCACTCCAGCGGCATGCGCTCCGCGTGCAGTGGGCATAGGTGTTTTGACTGTCCAGCGATGAACTTGAGGGTCATACTCGTAGTTAACATTGGAGGGTCGCCATGTACCGGAATCGAAACCTCCTATGACATATAGTTTACCGTTAACTACTGAAGCCGTTGTGTGATGCCCTCCACGAGGAAGGGGGACAATACTACTCCAGATGCCGGATTTGAGGTCCCAGACATCGACCTTTTTGGAAATTCCCTTTGGAGTGAACCCGCCCAGCAAATAAATTTTATTGCCAACAAGCGCAGAAGAGGATTCTGTCCTTTGGATAGGAGTGGGTGGTAGCTCAATCCAAGTGCCCCCTGAGTCAGCTGTAGAAATCAGCGGAAAAATAAAAATTCCGCTTAGGAGAGTGATGAAAAATCGTATCATGATTCTTCCTCTTTAGCTTGCAGTGTCTTGCCCCGGCTTAACGAGTCTTAGCTATCGGTCTTACCTCTCAAGGGACATATGTTCTTTGCCTCGAACGATTTGGTCCAAGGTGACTAGCTGTTCTAGAAGTTCAGGGAGCAGGTCGAGCTGCAACATATTGGGTCCATCTGATAAAGCCTGATCTGGGTCTGGGTGGACTTCCATGAACAAGGCATCGCAACCCACCCCTACGGCACCACGAGAGAGGTCGGGGATCATCTCTCTTTGTCCTCCACTCTTCGTGCCCTGGCCTCCGGGTTGTTGCAGACTGTGGGTGCAGTCGAACACTACGGGATAGCCATAGTCGCGCATCAAAACCAGAGAACGCATATCTACCACCAGATTGTTGTAGCCAAAGGTTGCTCCACGTTCTGTCAGCAGAATATTTTTATTACCGCTTTCTTCAAGTTTGTTCACGACATTCTTCATATCCCAAGGGGCCATGAACTGGCCTTTTTTTACATTGACCGGTTTACCAGTGCTGGCAGCTTTTACCAGAAGATCTGTTTGACGGCAAAGAAATGCCGGGATCTGCAAAACATCAAGCACCTCTGCCGCAGGTTCGACTTCCTCTTCTTTATGAACATCGGACAAAACGGGAATATCCAGATCGGTCTTGATCTTATGTAAAATTTCTAAACCCTTTTTTAGTCCCGGACCGCGAAACGATTGAATGGAAGACCGGTTGGCTTTGTCGTAGGAAGCTTTAAAAATAAAGGGGACTCCCAAGTCGCTGGTAATGCGTTTCAGTTTCTCGGCGATGTCTCGGACAATTTTTTCAGACTCAATCACACAGGGGCCGGCAATCAGAGCTAGAGGATTCTTCCCCCCTATACTAAAGGCGCCTGTAGAAATTGATTGAGTGACTTTGGGTGTATTGCTCATTCGGGCCTCGGTGAAAGGGCGCTCTGGACTTCCTTGGAAATGGGAACGGGATGTGGCACTTCGGTCCTGGGAGGCAGTCCGTCGGCGGCCAGAAGACCCAGCATGATTTCGCGAACCTTTTCGTTGTTGCTGGCTTTAAAGACAGTTGGAAACCCGTTTTCCGTGATTTCCGTAAGATTGACATCCGGGAAATCATCATTGAGAAGAAAAATCACGGGAGTTTTCCGGAATCGTTTTTTTATATTCATCAAATGTTTGATCTCGTTTTTTTCTTTACGTGGGACAAACACCATCAAATCGCAATTAATAAGTTCGGATCTCTTAAAGCAATCGTTGGGAGAAATGAACGTCATGACAGTGATAACTTCTTCACTGAGAAATTTTGCCATTTGAATGCGTTCGCCCCGGATAGGGTCAACGATGTAGACGGTCTTATAATCCATATAATTTTCCTGAAGTTGAAATCATAACCAATTGGTCAAGTTTAACATTAAATGGGATATGGGTAACGTAAAATCAGTTCCAGCCTGGATGCGAGGTTTGCTTTATTCATTCCTCTGTGGAACAATAATGAAACGAATGGACGGAAAACTTCCGACAACTTGGTTGCCCTGATGAAAAAGAAAATTGGTTTCCTATTACTGATTTTGTTTCTGGCCGTTCCCCCCGCCTATTCAAAAGACCGTGTGATTGTCGTCAAACTTTCAGGAGCGATCAACCCTGCGGTTGCCGAATATGTTTCCCATGAAATCAGTCAGGCCAATGCCGAACAGGATGCGTTGATCGTATTGCATATGGATACTCCCGGCGGACTGGATACTTCCATGCGGCAAATCATCAAAAAAATTCAGAGTTCTCAGGTTCCGGTGGCTTCATTTGTCGCGCCGAGTGGGTCAAGAGCCGCCTCTGCCGGAACGTTCATCACTATAGCTTCGCATATTGCCGCCATGGCACCGGGCACCAATATTGGTGCTGCCCACCCTGTAAATATGATGGGCGGGGGAGGTGAAAGTGAGCAAGCGAAAACCATGGAGAAGAAGGTGGTCAACGATGCGGCCGCCTACATTCGTTCTCTGGCAGAACTTAGAAAACGTAACGCACACTGGGCAGAACTGGCAGTGGTCAATAGCGTTTCCGTTTCAGCGGAAGAGGCTCGGAAGCTCAATGTTATTGATCTCATTGCCGGGGATGTGAAAGCCCTGGTACTGGCTGTTGATGGAAGGGAAGTACAGGTCGTTTCAGGTTCTGTCACGCTCCAGACCAGAAACCTGCAAATTGTTTATCACGAGATGAACCCTCGGCAAAAAATGTTGGATATTATTTCCAATCCAAATGTCGCCTATATTCTCATGATGATTGGCATGGTGGGCATTTATTTTGAACTGTCTAATCCGGGCTTGGTTCTACCCGGAGTGATTGGCGCGATCAGCCTTATTCTTGCGCTCTATGCCATGCAGACTTTACCGATCAACTACGCCGGGCTTTTGCTGATCCTATTTGGTGTGATTTTGTTTATCGCGGAAATCAATGTCATGAGCTACGGCTTGTTATCCGTCTCCGGGGTGATATCGATTTTCTTGGGGTCCACAATGCTGATTGACAGTGAAGACCCTGCCTTGCAGATTTCAAGGGCCATTCTATATCCAACGCTGGCCCTGACGGTTGCTACGTCGATAGGAATCGTTGTTCTTGCAACCCGTACCCGAGGTCTCAAAAAACTGGGTGGGATGGAGGGGATGATTGGTGAAATCGGCCTGGTTAAAGAAACTCTGAATCCGAAAGGTGTTGTCCTGGTTCATGGCGAATTGTGGGATGCGGAAGCCACAACACAGGTCGCCGAAGGGGAAACGGTTCGGGTCGATTTGGTTGAGGGACTAAAAATTAAAGTCACCCAAATTGAAAACCCCAAAACGGATTAATAAGGTGACATGGACTCAGTCTGCCGGTCTTCTGGTTTTCTTCATACTGGCTTATGCGGCTTTTCTGCTCCTGTTTGAGAATAAAATTATTTTTCATCCTTCGCCCTATCCTGAAGGGTTTTGGAATCCAACATCTCTAGGGGTTCCGGTACAGGACATTTATTTTGAATCAGAGGATAGGGTAAAACTGCATGCGTGGTTCATCCCTGCGCCCAAAGCAGTCGCGACCCTGTTATGGTTTCACGGTAATGCCGGTAACCTTAGTCACCGTCTGGATAATATCCAGCGTCTTAAACGGCTCAATCTGAATATTTTTATTTTTGATTACCGGGGTTACGGCAGAAGTGAAGGCACCCCTGATGAAGAGGGAATTTATAAAGACTCCCGAGCGGCTTACAAACAGGTTCTTACGATGAATGGAGTTTCTGTTGATTCCCTGTTTCTTTTTGGCCGTTCTTTAGGTGGCATTTGCGCGGTGGAAACGGCTATGAACCACCCGGCGAGTGGGTTGATTCTGGAATCGGTGTTCACCAACTCGGCGGATATGTCGAGAGCAATTTTTCCGTTTATTCCTCTGGGTTGGGCGGTTCGATCTAAATTGGACGCTGTGGGGAAAGTCCCTCACCTGAAGCTTGCCAAACTGTTTCTGCATGGCACACGCGATGAGATAGTTCCTTATGATCTTGGGCGTAAATTGTTCGAGAAGGCTGGGAACCCTAAAACGTTTTACGCGATTGAAGGAGCGGGGCATAATGATACGTATATCCTGGGTGGAGTCGAATATTTTGATGTTTTAAATAGGTTTATCACCGAAACTCTGAAAAACTCCAACAATAGAGGATGACCTGCGTGGAATTTTAGGTTACATTTCCCCCTGCGGTTTTTTTCGTTTGAAATTATATAACACCCCGAAAATATGACAGTGCGTAAAGAAATTTTAAAAGATATTAAAACGGTGGTCATTAAGATTGGGAGCAGCGTAATTTCCAATCGGGATAAAGGTCGATCGTCACTGGAATGCGGATTGAGCAAGGACTGGGTGCGGCATTATGCTCGCAAAATAAAGTTTATCCGCGATAAAGGCTACAATGTGGTGCTGGTCTCTTCCGGTGCCATCATGGCAGGGCGAGAGCGCCTGGAATTTGGCCGCGCTGATTTAACTGTTCCTGAAAAGCAGGCCTGCGCCGCTATCGGTCAGAGTTTTTTGATGCATACCTATGAAAAGGCTTTTGAGAAAAAAGAATTGAAGGTTGCACAAATTCTATTGAGTCACGAAGACCTTAAAAACCGTACGCGCTATCTGAACGCCAAGCACACCATCGAAGCACTTTTGGAAAAAGGTGTCGTCCCCATCATCAATGAAAATGATTCGGTTACGGTTGAGGAGATTAAAATCGGTGACAATGACACCCTTTCTGCAACTGTAGCCTGTTTGGTGGACGCGCAACTTTTAATCATTCTTTCTGATGTTGATGGATTGTATGACCGGGACCCTTCATTGAAAGAAAAATCAGGCGATGAAAAAGCGCAGTTGATTTCTCATATTTCTAAAGTAAACGAAGACATCGAACGGATTGCAGGAAAAAGCAATAATCGTTTAACAGTTGGAGGAATGATCACCAAAGTTCTGGCGGCCAAAAAAACCATGAGTTTTGGCATCCCCACGCTGGTTGTTAATGGTTTGGATGAAAAGGTCATAGAAAATATATTCGCTAGTAAAGAAGTGGGAACATTGTTCTGGTCAGGAAAAGGCAAAATCCGTGATCGCAAGCATTGGATCGCCCACACCTTGAAACCTGCAGGAACATTGACCATCGATGAGGGTGCCCGCAAAGCTCTGGTAGAAAGAGGGAAAAGCCTCCTCCCAGCAGGTCTGGTGAAGGTAAAGGGCAAATTCGAGTTTGGCAACGCCCTGACTCTTCTTGATGAATCGGGTAAAGAAATTGGTCGAGGACTGGTCAACTATAGTTCCCGCGACCTCGAACAGATTAAAGGCATGAAAACCACGGCTGTGCGTAACCTGATGGGCGAATCCTATTACGAAGAAGTGATCCACCGTGACGATCTTGTCGTCTTCTAGTTTTCGGGTAATGTGCAATAGCATGTTGAGCCGAGAAACCGTTAGCCAGCAGATAATTATATGGCTAGTTTCTAGTGGGGGAACCCCACATGATTAAATGGTGGGAAAAAGAACCTGTTCGTTTTGAATGCCAGCCCGACTGCTTCAAGTGTTGTATCAAACCGGGCATCGTGCATTTTGACCGTGAAGATATTCGCAATGCCGCTGAATTTATACAGGTCTCTCCGGCGGAATTTAAGAAAACATACCTTGTCCGCGATGAAGGTGAATGGGTTCTTGAAGTCGGAGAAGAGGGTGAACCCTGCACTTTTTTGACCACTCAAGGGTGCGGCATCCACGAGGGTAAACCAAAACAATGTTCATCCTATCCGTTTTGGAGGGAAAATATGGACTCCAAGTCCATGTGGAGGTTGGTCGGCGGATTCTGTCCCGGCATCGATATTGGCCCGATGGTTCCTATAGCAACGATCAAATCCTTCCTCAAAAAATTCCTGCATTAGGTGTGCGGCCAGTGAGCAATGGCGGG
>JAJDBH010000207.1 GCA_029261455.1 Nitrospinaceae bacterium | reverse complement strand
CCCGGATCTGTTACGGATTCTTTGTGCACAAGGCCCGGAAAGCATTCGCTGGCTCAGTCAACTCGGTTGCTTGTTCGATCAGAATGAGGATGGAAAGTTCCGTTTGCGCGGGGGTGGCGGGACTTCGGTACCGCGTGTTTTGGCTTGCCGGGATTACACGGGACTGGAAATCATGCGCGTCTTGAAAGATGCGGTGCGTTTGACCGACACTCAATTGCTGGAAGAGCATGTGGCGATGGAGCTTGTCGATGATGGTAAGGGTCGGGTGACCGGTGCCATTTTGTTTGACCGCAAAGCGGGGCGACCCGTTTGTGTTTCGGCTCGGGCGGTGATTATGGCTACCGGTGGTAGTGGGCAGCTTCGCCTGCAAGGGTTCCCCACCAGCAATCATGTTGGTGCAACCGGCGATGGTCTGGTGCTTGCCTACCGGCAGGGGTGTCGCCTTGTCGATCTCGACAGTTATCAATATCACCCTTCAGGGGCTTGTTACCCTGAAGCTTTGGCGGGGCAGTTGGTGACCGAAGCGATCCGGTCGATAGGAGCCCAGGTGGTCAATGCCGAAGGCGTTCACTTTATTAATGAGATGGCCTACCGCGATGTGCTGGCTGGGGTCATCATCAAGGAAATTGCCGAAGGCAGAGGTGTGAAAACTCCGCATGGCAAGACAGGGGTCTGGCTCGATACTCCGATGATCGACTTGAAAAAAGGGGATGGGACATTGGCCCGCCAGTTTCCCGGATTAATCCACCGTTTTGAGCGGTATGATATTGATCCGGCGAAAACACCAATTCTGATTTATCCCACATTGCATTACCAGAACGGCGGCATTCGTGTGGATTCTGAGTGCCGGACGGATATTGCCGGACTCTGGGCCTGCGGAGAAGTGACAGGAGGGTTGCACGGTAAAAACCGTCTTATGGGAAACTCGCTGCTAGATATTACCGTTTTCGGTCGTAGGTCGGCGGAGTCGGTTCTTCAGCATATTCAGGAGCGAGGAGCCGTGACCCTCACTAACTTGCAACGGTTTCGCTCAGAACGAATGAAGATTGAGAGTGAAACGGTATCTCCTAAATTTTTTCCAGATGCTTCGGGGATGAAGCTGAATGTTGTCAAAGTAGAAGAGAAACCGGAAGAGGAAACCTCATCCACTAACTTTGAGCCACCCAATCCTTTTAACTTTTAGCTATTAATATGTTGGATTTCTTTTTCACGACAGACGGACTCAAAGTTCTTGCCTTGTTGGCAGTGGTTGTCGCTGTGGTGTTTATCCAGCGAAGCCGGCAGCACCAGCTAGCCGCTGACCCTAAAGTTGTGAAAAGCCAGCTTGAGCAGTTGGGAGCTGACTATACCGTTTTGTCTGATGTAGTGGTTTCTGCCGAGTTAGGAATGAACGATGTGAGCCATGTGGTAGTTTCACCCTATGGAGTGTTTGTCCTAACTATTAAAACTGAAGCGGGAAAAGTAACAGGTAGGGAAGGGGATAGGGAATGGCACATTAAATCGGCAAGAGATATTTTGTATAACCCTTTATGGGAAAACCGCAAGCATGTCAACGCATTGGAGAAAATAATCGGGCCGGTGTGGTTCATTCCAGTTGTGGTGTTTACCCGAGCGGGATTAAAAGGTGACTTTGGCACCGGTGTTGTCCCACTAAGGGGCCTGATTCCATATATCAAACAGCACAAAAAATCCCGCCTGTCCGATGACAAGCGGGATGAAATTGTGCGAAAACTCAAACCTGTTTCGAGCTGTTAGTCATGGCCCGACTAAGCTGTTACGTCTACGTTATTTCCTGTTTTCGAAGGTATTGAATGATCAGCGGCTTCACCCGCTGACTTAATCAGGGAAACTGCTGCATTACCTTCCTGTTTTTGAACATTTTGTGCTGTTTTTAAGGCCGCTGCTTGAAACTGGGCGCTCACTCCTTGAGTTGCACCTGAAGCACTTGCTGGTGTCATTATGAGATTCCTTTCAAATAGAGTTATCCTTAAAGGACTTATCGGCGGGAATCTGAATAACTTTAGAAAAAAATCAATTTTTATTTATCGAAAAATCAATGGTTTTGAGGTTTAGTAGTTTAAAAGAGCGTCCAAAAAGATGGGGCTGAGCAGAAAAAGGGGATATTAAAAGGGTAAGCTGAAAATTATGCTCAGGAGGCTTCTAATGCCATCCTTTCGTCTGGGTCTTCGGTAAATCGCAGTGCTACTTCACGGAAACTTTCTGCTACTTCAAGAAATGCATCAACCATATCGGGATCAAAATGTTGACCTCTTCCGTTTTTAATGATTTTTATTGTGGAAATGTGAGAAACCGCGGGTTTGTAAATACGTTTACTGATGAGAGCATCGTACACATCGGCTATTGCCATCATTCTTCCTGATAAAGGAATATCTTCGCCTGCCAACCCTTGGGGATATCCTGAACCATCCCATTTTTCCTGATGAGTGTAGGCAATTTCTCTGGCGAATCGCAGAAAAGATGTTTTGGGGTCCACGCCCAGAGTTTGTTCCGATTTGGTAATGACTTCCAGTCCGAAGATGGTATGTTTTTTCATTGTCTCAAACTCGTCGTGTTTCAGCTTGCCGGGTTTAAGCAGAATTTGGTCAGGCACACCCACTTTACCGATATCATGCATGGGGGCTGATTTGTATAGTAGTTCTATAATTTCCGGACTCAATTGATCTTTATATTTAGGCAGGGTCATCATGTGAGTGGCAAGAATCTTGATATAGCGCTGCGTTCTCATGATGTGAGTGCCTGTGTCATTGTCTCTATATTCTGCCAGAGTTGCCAGCGCGAAAATAGTTACATCCTGAGTATCGTTAAGTTCTTTTGTGCTCTCGAAAAGAGACTGGGTTCGTTCCACTACTTTTTCTTCAAGAATACGGTTTTGGTCATACAGAGTGAGATGAGTTTTAACCCGTGCTAATACAGTCGAAGGCTGAAAGGGTTTGGCTATATAATCCACTCCACCTACTTCAAAGCCTTTGGCTTCATCAAGGTGTTCATCCAGTGAGGTGACAAAAATTACCGGGATACTCTGCGAAGAAGACCGTTGTTTTAATAGACGACATACTTCAAATCCGCTCATTTCAGGCATGACGACATCCATGAGAACCAGATCGGGAGGAGTTTCTTTCCAAATGATCTTCAAAGCTTCTTTACCGTTGGTGGCTGCCTTAACGTTATAAATATTTTTGAGAATTTCCCCCAGAAAGAAAATATTTTCCGGGTTGTCATCTACGATTAAGATAGTTTGTTTGGCAGTTTGGTTTTCCATTTCAAGTCTCTTTAAGAAGTTGGAGTTTTCTGGTCAGTTTGGCAAGCGATAAAGCGGCCTGGTCAAACTTATATTGACTTAAAGAATCCTTCACTGGATTTAGAAGGTCTTTAATGGGTGTTTCTTTGAATGTTTCTTCCATCGAAGCCAAATAGCTTAAGGCTTCAAGGTTATTGTCAGATACCATATTCCCCAGTTTCTCAATGAACGGGGCAAGTTTTTCATATTCAGGTAGTGGCCGGAAAACCTTGACAGTAGTGTTTGTGGAATTTTTTTGCTTCAGGGTTTCTATGCCAGTGACTAACTGGGTCATGGATTGTTTGGCAGAATTCAGAAGAAGTTTGTAATCAGAATCCAAAGATTTTTGTTTAAGTTTGTTCTCAATTTGAGCGGCCTTATCCGCAAGGGCTATAGCTCCTATATTTCCCGCCACACCTTTTAAGCCATGAGCCATGTTCATGGCAGTTTTCATGTCGTGTTTTTCAACGGCAGTTTCAATTTTCTCCAAGGTATCAGCCTGATTGTGGAAAAACTGAATCAAAAGATTTTCATGGAATTTTTCACCAAGTTGAGACCGTTTGATTCCATTCTCAAGGCACAGGCTGGCTAATAAAGAGAATTGCTCAGAGTCATTATCTTTTTTTGTGTTCTGTTGAATTTTCAGTTCCGGATGGTAAGAGAATTCTTTGCTTAGAAAATCGGATTTTACAGGGATGAATTGAGCCAAAATTTTAATGAGTTCTTTTCCGTCAATAGGTTTGGATATATGTTCGTTCATTCCGCAGTCCAACGCATTTTTGCGATCCTCGTCACTCGCGTTTGCGGTTAGGGCTATGATGGGCAGACCTTGAAACTTGGGGAAGGAGCGGATCTCGCGAGTAGCACGATAGCCGTCCATGACGGGCATCTGAATATCCATTAAAACTACATCAAACTCATTCTCTTTTAAAATATCCAGAGCTTCCTGCCCGTTATTGGCAACGGTCACGACCATGCCGGCATGCTCCAAAAATCCGCATGCTACTAGCTGGTTAACTTTGTTGTCTTCCGTCAGGAGGATTCGCACTCCGGGGAGGGGGTTGCTAGCTTTGGTGCTGGTATTTGCAGGTTTTATGGGAAAATGTTCATTAATTCGTGCCCCATCGATGGACGATTCGATGGGTGAAAACACTTCTTTTTTTAATGAGGGTTTTAACTTCACATTGAAAATAAAATCACTTCCTTTTCCAAGCTTGCTTTCTACGCGAATTTCTCCGCCCATCAGGCGAACAAGATTTTTCGCAATATTCAGTCCTAACCCAGTGCCGCCAAAAATTCTAGTGGTCGAAGTATCTGCCTGGCTGAAGGGTTTAAAGAGTTTTTCGATATGACTCTCTGATATGCCCATGCCGGAATCCTGCACCGAGAACTCCAGGTTCACTGTTTCCTGAGTTTGTTCCAACAGGCGCAATGAAATTCTAATATGTCCTTGTTCCGTAAACTTGACTGCATTACCGGATAAATTCGTGAGGACCTGGCTTAGTCTTACGGGATCTCCAATTACTGAAGTTGGAACATTTTCATTAATATCTATATGAAACCCCAGCCCCTTGTCTTTGATTTTAGGGGATAGGAGGTCAGTAATATTCTGAAGTATTTTTTTTAGATTGAATTCGATAAATTCTACTTCCATTTTTCCGGCTTCAATTTTGGATACATCGAGAATGTCATTGATAATGGTCAGCAGACTTTGTGATGAGCCTTGAATTTTTCTCATAAAATCGTTTTGAACAGGATTTAAATCTGTATTCAGGGTGAGTTGAGTCAAACCCACGATGCCATTTAGAGGGGTTCGAATTTCATGGCTCATGTTGGCAAGAAAACTGCTTTTTGCTTGGTTGGCTTCATCAGACATTTTTTTTGCTTCGATCAAGGCAGACTCGAAATCTTTGCGCAGACTGATGTCTCGGACGATACCTGCGAAAATGATTCCCTTGTGCAAATCGATCTTACTGACGGTCAGGTCCATGGGGAATTGGGCACCGTCTTTTTTCAGGCCAGTTACTTCACGCCCAATCCCTATGATGTTGGCTTTTCCTGTAGTTAAGTATCGCTTCAGGTATTCGTCATGCTGGCTCCGGTAAGGATCGGGCATGAGCATTTTTATATTCTGGCCAATGACTTCGCTCTTATCATATTGAAATAGTGATATGGCTCCCTGATTGAAGGTTTGGATGATGCCTAGCTTGTCAATGGTGATGATGGCATCTACCACATTATCCAGAATTATCTGGTTTTTAAGTTTTTCATCGAGGGTTTTCTTTTCTTTCCGGTGCTGTTTTTTTTCAGCTTTTATCTGTTTCGATCTGGCAACTATACCAAGTAAGCAGGCAAGACTTAGAAACCCAAAAAGGGTGTAAAAAGATTTTTTTAAACTATATAGGGGTTGTAAGGCTTCACTGGCATCAATTTCAGTGGCGAGCCCAAAATTATATTCCTCTAACCAAGTCCAGGCCCCAACAACTGGTACTCCGCGATAATCGTTGTAAGGGGTGATCTCAACTTCGCTTTTCCCGAGAGTGGCACTGGCCGCCATTCGAGTCAGGGGCCAATCTTTTTCTGGAAGAGAAGGCTTAAAACCTTCGGTTAAATTACCTTGCGGATTTTTAATGTGAATACTCAAAGTCGATTGGCTCCAGGGTTCTGGAGGGATAAGACCGACCTGCTTGAGTTGCTGGTTGAAACGACTGTCTGAAAGCATTAATCCTTCAGAAGAAAAGACATAGGTTTCTCCCGATACGCCATAGCGGGTGATACGTAGTATTTCAGAAAAATCGGCTCCGGGCCGGATACGAAATGACAAGACGGCTATAACTTCTCCCAATTTGTTTTTAATCGGGGTGGATACGAACATTGTGGGCCGATCCTTTCGGTAGACTCCATCGATATTCGGCAAGTTCACTTCAGCGATAAAAGGGAGTGAAATAACCGTCTCCCCTGTGAAGGATCGATGAAAAAAATCGGACAGGTTTTTCAGGTCGCTTTTTCCGACGGGATCATCCAGCAAAGCGCCAACCTGCTTTCCTTCTTTATTGAAAACAACAAATCCAACAAAGCCATGTTTTTTAGTGAACGAACCAAGGTGATTGCGTAACCATCTGAGTTCTGATGAGGCGATTACCTCCTCAGGAGACTTATTTAATGA
>JAJDBH010000206.1 GCA_029261455.1 Nitrospinaceae bacterium | reverse complement strand
GACCGCAGGCGGGTAAAAAATAGGCGTTGCTTGGTATCGCGATGCAAAGACCCAGCCCTGAAAATATCAGAATCCAGGCACCCTTCGACTTTTCCTCCAAAAGTAGAGTTATTCCAAAAACAGAAGCGAGAGCCAGGAGTTCAGAAAACACGTACCCTCTTCCATGCTGAGCCCAGTAAAAGTGGCGAGCCGAGCCTATCAACAGGAGAGCGGCGAACCCCGCAACCCTCCTCCCCCAGAGTCTTTGCCCAAGATGGTGGATTAGAAAAACGGAAAGGATTGCGGCTAAGAATACCGGGAGCCGAAATGCAACTTCATTTTAACCAAAGATTACTATTGAGGCATTGGACAAGATCGAGAAAAGGGTGTGCTGATTGGGGTCTGTGTAGTGGGTCAAAAGTTGGGAGGGCGTGGAGGAGACGTACTCAAGGAAGGTTGACGTCTCATTTCCGTCAAGGCGAGCCTTAAGCCCCGGAAAGCTGATCAAAGCAAAGAAAAATGCCCACAGTGCGGAGGTTTTCCACGAACACTCATTTTTGTCGGGGGATATCAAATTAAACCCTGGCTGGTTTTTCATCGGAGACAACGTCACGTTGGTTTTTCACTGGGTCCAGCGTTTGAAAAGCATTTTATCAATTGGTTGAATTTGAAATCATTGAAGAAGATATTTTTGTTTTCGGGATCGCTGATTTTTTCACCGGCTGTTTTTGCAAGCGCAAAATACTTTTTCCCATCCCCAGAGCATTTGCTTAAAAAGCCTGCTCGTGTGTTGGCTTCGTAGGCATAGGCCAAATCAAAATCTTCCATTTCTTTCGGGTAGCGTTTCGTCAACTCCAAACACTTCCTGGCATAGTGCAGGGAGTTGGAGGCATCTTTAACCGCAGCATATACTCGGGATACTAACCATAGGCCACGCTGGTGATGAACTCGGCTACCCGCCTTCAACCAATGAAAATAAGACGCATGGGCAGACTCGATCATCATTTCCTCTTCTTCAGGAGTGCGCCGCTTTTTCTCTAATAACTGCCACACCAACTGGTTGGTGGTTTTGGCAAATAAAAGATGCTGCTCTTTGGAGTTACCTTTATTCACTTGCTATCTTGCCGATCACGAAATTGGAGAAATGGGAAATGAAAAAGAAGACTCAGTCTTTTGAATCGAAATATGAAAACGAGGAAAAGAGATTTAGAAAACAAGAAATTATCGGCGACCTTGTTGTCTATATAGTATCTCGTTTAATTGCCGCTGAGCGTTTCTTTGTATGAGGCTTGCTTTGGAGACTTGCATCCAGTCCTTAGATGAATGAATTCCGTTTGATTCCAGATACTTTCTGAACTCCCGGTCCCTAAACCATTTGTCGGGTACAGCAACTCCAGGAGGCAGTCTGGAAAGTTTTTTGAGTTTGAGTAGTGGGAGCGACGCATAGGCAGGGGCTTTTGTATGGTTTGCCAGATAACCAGGCTCTCCCTCTAACAACCATACCTGAGTGACCTGCTTCTCCTTCCCAAAAATTTCGATTTTATTAAAACCTCGAAATAATTCTCTCACCACATTGCTCCAGCTAAACGCCGAGGCTGAACCGGTAAAACTTTTCCTGCCAAGAAGAACTGGTGTTTTGAAACGGATACCACTTCGTTCCTGTATCGAAATCAGCAAATCTTCTAATGCAATGTTTTGTGCATCGATTGAAATAGTTTTACCCGAAGCATCTATTTTCAGGATGGAAGAGGCGGGATCTAATACTTCTGAATCCGCCGAGACTGGAGAAAACTCTCGTTGATCCGCAAAACCCGATATGGGAAAGACAACAAAATGGGTTAACACTTCCAGCAAGGTGAAAGCAATCAACAAGGACAAAGATCCAAATTTATGGCTGGGATGCGAAAAAAAAAATTTCATCGGCAAAACACCTGATTGTTTTTCAGAAATATTGAAAATCTCTGAAATACCGACCATTGGTCAGGAGTATGAAAATTCCCCAGATCGAAAAAAAATGACACTTTATCATAGACCTCTGAATAAAATTTGCATTAATTTCGCAGCTAGGATATATGCCTGAAAGGATATAAGCCAGTGAAATTTAATATTAGCATTACAAGCATCCTTGATTCAAAGAAAAGTATCTTGAATGTGTATTGTCTGAACATTCTGAATTTTTAAAGAAAGGACTCGTTGTCCTATGAGCAAACGAATCGTAACAAGGCATAGGTTAGTTTGGGTAACAGGGAGAATAGTCTTTCTGGCAATTTTCCTAATTCTTTTGTCGAGCCAAAGTGGATTTTCCCAATCCAATTCCAGCATCAGAATTCTTAACTTTGAATTCGTCGAGTTGAAGGGACGCCCAGCTCACGAAAGTTTGTTCCCCATATCCGGACAACCGATCAAAGGAGTCATTCATACGGGATTGGCGAAGCTAGCGGGTTCCTATGAAACTGCAGAATTCAGGCTGGTAGATATGAACGGGCAAACCATCAGCAACATTCAATTAACCAAAGGTGGAGCACACACAGCGCGATCTGAGTTTTCCGGCTTGATCGAGCTTCCCGAGAAATCTTTTCAGGTAGTCGTGAGCGGACTGGACAAGCAGGGAAATATCTATGACAGCACTTTTCCAGAAAAATTCCTTGCCCAACCTGTTGAGCTCAACTTTCAACCAACCTTTTATGATGTATATGCCGGTACCTACAATATTTCTGCCCAGGTTACCAACCATGGCATTCGCGATACTTTCTCCATTGCCGCCACTGACAACGATCTTAACTTCGTAACCGGTGTCGCCCCCTCCATCCTGACTTTAGACACCGGGGAAACAGGAGAGATTCTTGTCGCGATCACTATACCTGATGGCACGCCGGATTTTACCGAACTTATCGTCACGGCCTCGGCCACAAATACAACCGACTCCGAAATTTCAAACAGTGCTGTTCATGAGTTTAATGTCACGCTTAGGAGTGAAATTATTTTTGATCTAGGGGTCAAAAAAGCGAGCATCAGAATACCTGGAAAAAATAAACGTGATAAAGGCAGGAAAAGCGGCAAAAACAAGAGTGAGGAAAGAACAAAGTTCGAAATCGAGGGTAGTTTCTCACTACCGCAAGAAAGCAACGGCATTGACTTGGATCATGGAGGGATTACCTTCACCCTTTCCCGACCCATGGAACTCATTCCCGGGGTCAGTCAATCCGTTCCCTCAACACTTCTCACCCTTAAAAACAACCAGATCAAATATAAAAACCAAGCCAGGCAGGTCGTCGGTATAGAAAAAATTAAAATCAAAGAGAAAAAAGACAAGTTCACATATCAAATCAAAGCCAGAAACATCGACCTGAGCAGTATTGAACTGAATCAACCGCTGGTTTTTTCCTTGCAAATCGGTGATGACATCGGATTTGCCGATATTGCCTTCGACCGTAAAGGCAAATTCAAATCTAAAACACCAGATGAGGATAAAGACAAGGATAAAGATAAGGATAAAGACGATGACAATTAAAAAGGAGAAACAAAACCTCAACTCATTTTACGCTCCTTCAACGAATAAACCAGGGCAAGAGGGAGTTATGGAAATCATAACCGGGAGGAGGAAAATGGATATTGGAATGAAATTGCAATCTGCTCTGTTATCGGTTTTCATTATTTTATCGACTATAAATCCAGCGTCGGCTTTTCTAAGGGAAATCCACGTTAATATAACTGAAGATGCACTTGCTTTAGAAGATTTTTCGGAAGATGCCATTGGCGAAGTTACTTCATCAAACAAAGGGACTGATATAAGGGAATTTTTCGTTTCCCATGCTCATTTTGATAATGAAACTTTTTTACGAAGCAATAACCGTATAATCAGATTTAAAGAGCACATAATCACTGAAATTATCAAGCCTTCGGCAAGCACAGAAAATGAAGGTAAAGCAGCCCGAAAAACTCTTGGGCGAGCTATCCACACCCTACAGGACTATTACTCCCACTCCAATTGGGTAGAAAGGAACATAGAGAACGGACAAGGCCAGAACATCAATTCTTTATTAGGAGCTGTGGATAGTAGCGGGAATCCCCTTCTACCTCCTCGAGGCTCAAACCCCGCTCCTCAGAATACTCCGCTTTGTGAACCCATTAATAATCCAGTTGGCGATCAGTTACTGGATGACGGCAGAATCTATTCCACTACCGGGCACTTCTCAGTTTCCACCATATGCTCGGCACGTCCTGCAGGCAGATGCCTGCATGGTAACAACTCTATTATTCCCTCTCGCAACTGCGAAGGCCTCCATAAGGATCATGCTCAACGCCCGGGGTTCGTGCCAGCCAGAGACCTGGCGATAGAGGCCACTGTGGTATTTGTGAGACAAATTCTTGCAGACGAGAGAGTAACGGATAACGACAAAGCAATCCAGGTCTTATTGGACCAGCAAGGTTTCGTCTATGACCTGGAAATTATTCGTGATGATGGGTTAGTGATCACTCAAGACTTCGTGAATCAGGAAGATGGCATGGTTATTTCACTGGGCGCACCCAATGGAGATTTCACACACGGTGAATCCAGGCCGGGTGTGTGGGGCGGTGTGGCACCTGCAGATTTGGAGTTTGACCCCGAAACAGGTCGATGGAAACTCACTGTGCCCGAAGAGGTCACCGCAGAGGAGCTCTGGGTAACTGTCTGGGGTGTTCAGCAGTCCGCTGATACGCAACATCCAAATATTTATGTGCGCTCAGAAATGGAGCAGACGCAACACCTCATAGCTCCGGGCTCTTACACCATCAACATTCCGCTGAACGACCCGGGAACCCGCCAAATCCCGTCCATAACCAGCTCCGAATTTCTGTTGGAACTCCCCGGAGTCAGAATAAGCAAGCCCTACAGGGCCTCTTATAAGGCTAGTACTTTTGGTGGGGGAGACGACGTTTCCATCCTCAACGATAACAATATACTTCGCGTTACTATAGAGAATGGAAGGAATCTCCCGGATTTCGTGGAAAATGGTTCGTTTCGGAAAGAGGCAAGAATTATAACAACTAGAAATGGGCACATTGAGCCCAGAACACTTTTTCTCAGGATAACTATCCTCGATTCTGATTACGAGTTTGCTAGAGAGCATAGGTTTGGCAGCATCAACACAATCTTTCGAGGACCGGGCATTGATACTGTATTTTTCGGTAATCATGTAATTGCATCTCTTCTCAGATGACAATCACGCTTGTTGTTCATTGGGTCCAGCGCCTCACTGGTTTTCACTGGCCCCGCGCCTAGCGGCCACGCCGAGTTGCTGCGACGGATTTCAATTCAACCAGAGCACTGATAATGCCGGAAATTTCTGCGATGAAGAAGTTGGGGTCGGCTAGGCTTTCGGCTGCCTGAGCGATCACTTCATCAAGCGGTTCGACTTCTTCCTTTCGCGCTGTGAAAGGGAATTCGGGATGCGGTTCGACTTCTTCCTTTCGCGCTGTGAAAGGGAATTCGGGATATTGATGATTCAGCCAGTACAATAGATTCAAAGAGTCGACCTTGACTTCAAGGCCCCACTCCTCAGGCTCACTTTTGCTCAGGTTGGCAGCAGCGCCCAACTCACCTAATAGACGTGCCAACGCTTCATCCACATCAGCGAGAACCAAACGCCCATCCCCATCCGATGCTTTGACCCACTGGGTGAAGACGTGGATGAACCCACTGATGGACCCTGAATGCTTTAAGCACCCTTCCAGATAACACTCACTGATCCCCTGCTCTGTTTTTAAAGTTTCCCAAGTGTCCATTGGGCCCTCTCCCATATCATTTAAAGCCACAACACAAATGATACTCATAACCATCATTACTTGCAAGCAAAATGATACCTATAGCCCGTGGTATTAAAACCCTCATATTGGTCTAATTCCTAACAAGGTATTAAGAAATCACAGGATGCAAGTTCCTATTATGGCTGGAGAAACAATTTGAAAAAGGACCCTAGAGTTCAGTTTGGAAACCAGATACGAACTCTTCGAAAGAAAAAAGGCTGGTCGCAGGAAAGACTAGCTTTGGAAGCAGATATGGACCGCTCCTACGTTGGAGGGGTCGAACAGGGAAGAAGAAATATAAGCCTGATCAATATCTATCGATTGGCAAAAACCCTGAAAGTAAAACCCAGCAAATTATTAGAATAATTTAACCCCTTTATAAATACACCCAAATTAGAAGGATAATTAAAACCACTACCACTATCCAGCCAGTTCGGTCATCACCTAACCTATAATCGGCTCCTAATTTCGACAACTCTTTATTCATTTTCTTTTCCCAACCTTTAGGATACTCAAACACTATTGTCTTTTGAAAAACGAGTGGGGCTTCTTTTGTTCCTCCATGATCAGTATCAAGAATCGATACAAATTCATCTAAATCATTTGGAATACTTTCTAGCTTTTCGGCCTGAGATCCCCAACAATCTTTGAGTAAATTTGTAATAGTTGAATATTTATCTGGCACACTTGCAAAGTATAACTTCTCTTCGTGGGTTATAACTTGTTCCAAATAGTTACTAATCAAGCAACAAATATGGAGAATTTCTTCAATATTTCCAGGTTCCCCTGACCTCCCCCAACTTTGAGTAAGTCTATCAATAAGTTTTACAGCTGGAGAGCTCATACTAGATAAATCGCTAATCCTTTGACTGATCCAGTCCATAGAATCGCCATCACTTATATGTTCCTGCAATCTAGCGCATAGGCCATCTCTTAAATCTTTTAACTTCCTGAAGTGAGGCTTATTAAGATAACGCATAAGCTCTGCAGTCAATCGCCATTCCCAATCATCTGGCTTATCAATAACTATGCGGCGAATTAAGGGTGGGTAATCTTTGAATAACGATAACGATGAAATCTGTTGCTCATATCTAATCTTATCCGTTTTATTCCCTAAATCGGCTTGAACATATTTCTCATGCTCTTCTCTCCATAAAAATAATATTTCGCTAGAAAATTCTTCTTCGTCAACATCAATACACTTATGACAGTTCCGGCAAAGCCATATTCCGTTTGTTATGCTTGCCCTTGCTGTAACATCCATATCATTAACAAAGCGCTTAGCATTAGGGCGCGCACCTATGATATGGGCTGCTTCACCAATCACAGTCGCCTTCTCTGGATCAGAATTTGGCCCCACTGTAGACACGCGGCAATCAGGATTAGAACAAAGGTATCTTGCTCTCTTCGCCAATGTCTCTACCGTCTTTTTGTTAAAATCAGGGGCGGCCATTTCAACTCATTCCGTTAAGTTTTTTCTTCTTTATAGAGCGACTGCTTTTGATCGAAAGCGGAAGTTAAAATTATACGATATATTTTTTCCTCTGGTTTCCAACTTTAAAGCTAGAGGTGAGATCATGTGCCAATACGATCATTGATTTTTAATGGGTTAGAGAATGGGCAAAAATGGCTGGATAATTCAAATAGACCACATAATTGACAAAGCTGATAGAGGGGATGAAAACATAAAAAGTTTATGGGCATTATGCCCTAATTGCCATTCCAAGAAAACTTACGGTGCCATAACCATTGCCCCGAATACCAAAGAAGTCAGAAAAACAATATACATATCAGCATTAATGATAAGCATTTATCAACTTCTGATTGAGGTGAAAAACAATTTGAAAACTATTTGTAAGAAGTCCTTACACTACATCAAATTACCTAGACCCCTTTCTTCTCCTTCGACATAAGCGTAAAATCCGATAATCGAACACTAGGATTGAGGTGTACTAATAATCAGTTTTGGCCGCCTCGTGATTAGTGTTGATAGTAAGTCCGCTAAAGACCAATAAATTACAATCGTAAAAAATATTTTACAGATGTGGTGCTTCACAGCCAAATTTGTTATTATTTCAACTATTGCGATATCGAGAAACTATTATGATGGAGCTCAAAAAATATGGCTAAAACGAATATTGCTCAGGTCTCTTTACAATTGTACGAATTACTTTCTTCATTAGATAAAGATGAGCGGACAAAAGTTATACAAGCGACTTTGATTCTTTTTGGTGATACGGAAGCCGGACCTACTAAACCTGAAGGAGGTAATAGTAACCAGAACAATAATACAGATGACGAAGGTTCTGTCAATGATCCGAAAAAATATTTTGAGCTCAAAGATCCAAAAAATAAGGGAGAAGAACTTGCGGTTGCAGCTAGATATAGAGAGCTAAAAGAAAAAGTGGAAGTGCATACTAAGGAAGATCTGAAAAAAATAATCACTGATGCCAGAAGAAATTTTGATTCTGGAAATTTTGGTCGAGATATCACTAACGCCAGAAGCCAAGCAGGTTTCTTTAGTAAAGGAACAGGAAAGGGTACTGAAAAGCTCTCATATTATGGTCAAAACTTTATAGACGCTCTGCCAGATCGAGATGCAGCAAAAAAATTATCCCGTCCGGTGAAAAAACCCTCTAAGAAAAAGACCAAAAGCAGTAAAGCTAAAACAAAGAAATAGGATTAGTTAGAGTGTAAATATGGATTCTGCAACGGTACTCCAAAAAATTTCCCCGCCAATTGAACGATCGTTAGCGGAAAGTCTCTTATCAGAATTTACTGACATTGAAAGGCGATATGTCCTTTGTGATTGGGAGCCTGCAACTCTAAATGGCGGCCAATTCGCTGAGGTTGCTGCTAGAATTATTTATCATATTGATTCAGGAAATCTCAATAAAAGAAAACCCGTAGATTCATGTTTGAAATATATTGAAGACGAGAAAAATAATAATCCCCATTCATTCCCTGGTAGACGTGCGTCACTTCATTTGGCCCGCACAATAAGAACTGTTTATAAATTCAGATCACAGCGAGGAGCTGTGCATATAGACCCCGACTACTCTGCAAATGAACTGGATTCCACACTGGTAATATCTCTTTGTAGATGGATTATATCTGAAGTTCTTAGAGTTTTTTGGGGAGGTAGCCCATCAGATATAGCAAAAATTATTCGTGAAATTGTTAGATATGAGGTGCCTGCAATCTTGATAAACGACAATTCTTATCTTGTTTTGCACACAGATTGTAGTGTCGAAGAAGAGGTTTTGCTATTGCTACACAACGCTGGGCACTCAGGATTGTCGAGATCCCAGATTGGTAAATCAATACCAAAAAGTTCACCTTCTGTCACGAGAGCAATTCAAAACCTAGCTTCACCAAGCTCCAGACAGATAATTCGACAAAACGATGAAAGCTATGTTCTCACTCCAAATGGCAGTCGTAGAATATATGATGAGTTAGCTTCAAAGCTAATGCTGACCGATAAGTAACAACGATATTTCTTCCTTACTCTGAAACCACGCCTTTTATACTTTGGATCTTGAATGTGTTTAAATAAATCTATTGCTGTTATTGGTGGCTGTGCTGCCGGGTTTTTCTCGGCTATTTGTGAGGAAAGTTCTTAGAGAAATTATCCAGCCCCTTACCCAACTTGGGTAAACAATTTCTCATCTTGCGTTTCCCCTTGTAAAACCGCCGTTAACCCCTGCCTTACTTGATAGACCTCCATTGCACGGAATTTCATTTTAAAAACGTCTTCTTCCAAGGCGGAATTTTTTGTCGGGAAAGTTTTAGCCATCGGCAAGTCGCTGGAACATTCTATAGTCAAAATAAAAATCTATTGTTTGGCTTAATTAAAACAACCTCTTATAAATTCTTCCGTCCTTAAGCTGGTATCTCGGTTTAGAAATTATTGAGTCAGCAAAAGGAGTTTCGTGAATAACGGAAACTCGTTTTTGAAAAAACAAAACCAACAGGTTCACGTGAGTTTTTTAAACAACCCACTCTTGCCTGATTTTTTGTTTCTTATTTTGAAGCGGATTATTTTTTATATCGGTTCTGGCATAATTATTGCTCCCTCTGCCTATGTAGATATAAATAAAAAATCGAGACTAAGGCTTACAGATGAAGAAGAAAATCTTTGCGAAACTAAATATTTTTGTTGCCCACATCAACAACCAAAAAGGGTTCACCCTTATGGAGTGGATCATGGTTGTCGTTGTTTTAAGTATCTTAATGTCAATGGCCTTGATTAAATATTCGGGGATAATGTAGAAGACCGCGCCGGTTATTTATGATGATGGGGTGCGAAAGTAGAAAGAGACTAGGCTATAGGCGCATTAGAGCTTACCCCAGATGCTTCGAGTACCCCTTCTACCCGTGCCGGGCATGAAATTAAGGTTGGAGTTATCACAGGCTCATGAAGTCTAATGTTGGGGGTTTTCACAAGCCTCAGCATGACAACATTGACATAGGATGACAGCATAAAAATTACGCCAAGAGGCGCTCCTTTCATTCCCGCACTCGGCAAGTTATAATCCGTTTTTTCCCTTTCTCTGAAACCACGCCGTATCTTCTTTAGGTCTTGAATGAGTTTAAATAAATCGATTGCTGTCATTGGTGGCGGTGCTGCCGGGTTTTTCTCGGCTATTTGCGCGGCCCAATTAGCACAACAAAAAGGATTTTCAACCGATATCCAGATTTTTGAGGCGTCGGACCAAGTTCTCAAAAAAGTCAAAATTTCTGGCGGCGGTCGTTGCAATGTCACGCATAATTGTTTCGACGTTAAATTGTTCTGCAAAAACTACCCTCGTGGCTCGCGCGAGTTGCTCTCGCCCATGCAACGGTTTCAGGCCAGCGACACGGTCGAGTGGTTTAAAAATGCCGGTGTGCAACTGGTTGCTGAGGCGGATGGGCGCATGTTCCCCACCACGAATAGTTCTGAAACCATTATCGATTGTTTTTTTAACCTGATCGAAAAACACAATATCAAACTCAATACCAACTGCCCGGTAAAAGCCATTGAGGTTGTATCGCCCAAAAAATTTAAACTGGCAACTGGCAATAATACTCCCTTCATGGCAGATGCTGTTCTTGTGGCTACGGGCAGTGTTGCGGGGGGTTATCGCCTTGCTGAGTCTTTGGGGCATTCTATTACTGAAAGGGCGCCTTCTTTATTCAGCTTCATCATTCAGGATGATTTGATTGCCGGTTTAACCGGTTTGAGCTTTAAAGATGCATCGCTCAAGCTCACTCTGCCGAGCAAAGGAAAAGTGTTCAAGCAAAAAGGCCCTGTTTTGATCACTCATTGGGGTTTGAGTGGACCCGCTATATTAAAGCTGTCGGCCTGGGCGGCGCGTGAGATGAAGCAGTCTGCCTACACCGGAACTTTAACCATCAACTGGATGGGTGCAGAAAATTCGAATGATGTAGAAAGTCGGTTGAACCAGTTGAAGTCCGAAAATTTGAAAAGTTATTTAAAAAATGTTTACCCCGATAACCTGCCAAAACGGTTCTGGCTGAGTTTATTAGACAAGTGTTCTATTGATCAGGACAAGCAATGGGCGCAGATCTCAAAAAAGGAGGTGGCTCAACTTTGTAATGTATTAGTCGCTTCTCAGCTGAACATCTCGGGACAAAATCGGTTTAAAGACGAGTTTGTAGAGTGTGGCGGGGTGGCGCTGCGTGAAATAGATTTCAAAAGCATGGAAAGCAAAGTTTGCCCCGGTCTCTATTTCGCCGGGGAAATATTAGATGTCGATGGCATAACCGGCGGCTTCAATTTTCAAAACGCCTGGACAACGGGCTGGGTCGCCGCACAGCATATGATGGGCTCTGATTCAGGAACGGAATGAGTGTGCAATATTTAGCCTTTGCCTTCATGCTTTGAGGGGGTATCATTATCTATCTTATTAAGAGGAACTATTAGATGAAAGTTCATGTCTCAATAGAAGAGGACGAACAGGGTTATTTTGTTGCGGAAGTCCCTGCTTTGCCGGGATGTCTTTCTCAGGGGAAGACACGGGAGGAAGCCATAGACAACATCAAAGAAGCCATTGAAGGTTGGCTTGAGGTGATGGAAATGAAAAACACCATTGACCCGGACAGGATGGTGGAGGTCTCGGTTTAGTGGGTGAAAAGCTTCCGCTTTTATCCGGCTCAGAAACGGTTAAGAAACTGGAAAAAGCCGGGTGGAAAATAGCCCGCCAAAAGGGATCACATGTCATGATGACCCGACCTGATTATCTGTACACACTTTCTATTCCCCAGCATAAAGAACTTGGCTCAGGTCTTTTAAAGAAACTGCTTCGCCAAGCCAACCTCACCCCAAAAGAATTTATAGATTTGTAACCCAACTGGTTGTCAATCACCCTCCCCCTCTTTAATAAAGAGGGCTAAAGTCTAATCTCTGCTATCGGTTCTCACTGAGTCCAGCGTCACGCTGGGGAGCCACATGGGGGTTTGGGAGCGGTAATTATCATACTCCTCACCGAACTGTTCTTTCAGTGCCAGTTCTTCATAGTGGATTCTGTACTGAAACCCGAACAGTGCCGACAGTGTGCCGAGCAGCCCAATCGTCCATGAGTGGGTGGTGATGGCGTAGGCGAGCACCACCAGCATCATTGCTGTGTAGGTGGGGTGACGGGTGAATCCGTGCAGTCCATCGGTTTTCAGGGTCTGTTTCTCACGGAAGGCGATGTTGAACTTGAACCGCAACACCCCCAGTTGCGCCACGGCCCAAATGCGCAGGGTCGAACCGGTCACGAACAAGAGAGCAATCAGGCTGATTTCCCAAACAGCCACCGGCGCTATGCCGGCGCGGGAGACGAACGACATGCCGATCAGAGCGATAACAATGGGCATAACATGGCCCCAGAGTTGCTGGAAATAGGGTTTGTCAAAGGTGATGTCTTCCGGCTTTTCGGTCAGGGCGAAGAAGATGACTTCAATAATCCCGAAAATTGTGTTGCAGAAGGAGACGATGAGGAAGCGTTCTATATTAGTGTCCATCATTCCTAGTGGCACGAGGGGTGCCAGATAGGTCAAGCCGACCAGGATGATATTGAAATTAAAGTTCTTTATCAGGCAAGCGATAAAAACCGCGCAATACACGGCAAAATTAATTTTTATCAATAAGATAGCGTCCACGCCTACAGTTCCCTCTCGTAAAATAATTCCCCCCTGACAAGGGGGGGCGGGGGGTTAAGCATCCCCTATATAAGGGTCACACACACACCATTGCCCAATAGTTCAGAATCTGGTTTTCTACTGTTCTTCAAAGCTGTTTTACTATAAGATATTACAATATGTAATGCGTAACCCCTATTTGTGACCATTTCTGACAGTTCAACAAATTCGGATACTATTAAACTCATTTGGGGCTGGGCGAAGTACCTTCGCTGGTAATTTGCGAAGCATTGGCCTGTCGGGGCACCCGACCCCCCATATTCATAGACTACAGAGGTAAATAACATGGATGCTAAAACTCTAAATATTCCGGACGAGGTCCGACAGGAAATTGATGCTTTCGCCGCCGAGGTGGAACGCCTGAACCGTGGTGAAGTCAGCGACGACGATTTCAAACGGTTCCGTCTGCAACAGGGAATCTATGGTCAGCGACAGGATGGTGAGCAAATGGTGCGAACCAAGCTCCCGGCCGGAAGAATTTCCAGCGACCAAATGAAAACTCTGGCGGATTTTGCCGACAAATATTCTCATGGCGTACTGCACATTACTACCAGGCAAGATATTCAACTGCATTATGTCGACATTCAAAATGTCCCTCAGGGTCTTGAAGATCTCGCGCAAGCAGGAATCACCACCCGAGAGGCTTGTGGCAACACAGTGCGTAACGTAACGGCTTGTCACAAGGCGGGCACTTGTTCGACGGAAATCTTTGATGTTGCGCCTTATGCTCTGGCAGTATCCAAATATCTTCTGCGTATGGATTTGACCCAGAACCTGCCGCGAAAATTCAAGATCACTTTCGGCGGTTGTAACGGATGTGGTCTAGCACCTATCCACGATATCGGATTGAAAGCTGTGGTTAAGGATGATG
>JAJDBH010000205.1 GCA_029261455.1 Nitrospinaceae bacterium | reverse complement strand
CCAGTGGCAACACAAACAACCAAATTTTCCATTCCGCCAACCCTGCCCATGACATCATTGATTGGCACCATCGCAACCGGATACCAGTCAAGAGTTATGCCGAGAGCGTAAAACTATTCAATAACAATAAGTTGGGGCGTCTGATTCCACTTGGTCTCGTCGTACCACGTGCTTCGGCCAATCCCGGCATCGCGGGTCATACGGTTCTGGACGTGGACGATGACCATCTGACATTGGTCAAGCCTCGGAACAAAAAGCATGACGTCTATGCAGGTGTCTTGCGCTGGATCAACGAAGAAGCAATGGCTACTCCTACGTCAGCGCCAGAAACGATACTAGACGACAAGCCACCGAAGGCCGGTAAGCTGCTGACCAACCTCCCGAATGATTCTTTGGGGTCGTTGTTCAAAGGCCGCGATGAAGTCATTGAGCAGATCCGGGCCAATTTATTAGAAGGCTCAAAAAAAGCGACGGCCATTTTGGCTAAACAAACTATACATGGTCTCGGTGGAATTGGTAAAACCCGTCTGGCAGTAGAATATGCCTGGCAGTGCATGAACGAATATACCGCCTGCCTGTTTGTTGTTGCCGAAACGCCGCAACAACTTCAGAGCAGTCTTGCCGAACTCTGTAGAGCGCAGATTCTTGATCTACCGGAAAAAGAAGCACAAGAAGAGGAACGGCAATTCGATGCTACGCTTCGTTGGTTGAACCAACACCCCGGCTGGTTGTTGATTCTTGACAATGTTGACACTGTGGAGGCCGGCACGGCGGTGGAGCGTTTGCTACCCACTCTGCAAAACGGGCATGTACTCATCACTTCGCGGCGCACGAACTGGAGTAATAGTGTTTGCACTTTGGAGTTGGATTCTCTGGACGAGGAAGCTGCTGTTGCTTTTCTGCTAGAAAAAACTCATGACCGGCGCACAGCTTCCGAAGGCGAAGAAGAGGCTGCACGTCGTCTAGCCGTGGTAATGGGCGGACTGGCACTGGCATTGGAACAGGCCGGGTCATTCATCAACGCAAAGCGCATCAGCATCAAAGACTATCTGCAACGTTGGGAGAAACAGGAGGCAAAACTTCGCGAATGGCATGACGGTCAGGTGATGGCGTATCCAAAAAGTCTTTCCGTGACATGGGACACCAGCTTTGAACAGCTTACCCAGTCGGCACAGGCATTACTCAACATGTTGACCTGGTTTGCTCCCGAGCCTGTCCCGCGCGACATTTTCGAGGCCGCATTCAATGCAGAGACACTGGTGTCTCTAATGACCGGTACTGACCTGGATGACGCGGACACAACCGAATACCCCGATTTGGAAGACATGTTCGATGAACTGGCAAGCCTGTCCCTGATGAAATGGCACGCCGGTAACCGAAGTTTTAGCATCCACAGGTTGGTCCAGGAGATCACGCAATCGCGGCTCAGCGAGGGTTATCGCGAACAATCTTTGCAGGCAGCAGTTGAACTGATAGATGATGCCTGTCCGGTTGACCCTCCTCCAGATGACGTGCGCGCCTGGAAAACCTGGGACCCTTTACGGTCCCATATGGAGCAACTCATTCACGCAGTTGATGCCGCCGGTATCACTGATCCCACCTCGCAGTTGATGAACAAATTTGGGCGATATCTGTCATCCAAGAATTTGTTAGGTGAGGCCGAACCGCTGATGCGTCGCGCACTGGAGATCGATGAGACCAGCTTTGGCAGGGATCATCCCATAGTCGCCAGTAACCTGAATAACTTGGCGCAACTGCTTAAAACCACCAACCGGCTGGAGGAGGCTGAACCGCTGATGCGTCGTGCCATGGAGATCGATGAGGTCAGCTTTGGCAGCGATCATCCTAATGTCGCCAGAGACCTGAATAATCTGGCGCAACTGCTTCAAGTAACCCACCGGTTGGTAGAGGCCGAACCTTTGATGCGTCGCGCCCTTGAGATCGATGAGGCCAGTTTTGGCAGTGATCATCCCAATGTCTCCAGAGACCTGAATAATCTGGCGCAACTGCTTCAAGCCACCGACCGGTTGGAGGAGGCTGAACCTTTGATGCGTCGCGCCCTTGAGATCGATGAGGCCAGCTTTGGCAGCGATCATCCGAGGGTCGCCATTCGCCTGAATAACTTGGCGCAACTGTTTCAAGCCACCCACCGGCTGGAGGAGGCCGAACCTTTGTGCCGGCGGATGGTCGAGATTTTTATGCTGTTTACGATGTGTACGGGTCACAAGCATCCTAATTTAAATACTGCTATTGAAAACTATGAGGACATGCTGGAAGAGATGGGATATGACGAACAGGAACAGCAATCGATGATCAAATCGCTGGTTGAGTCTGTAAAAAGCAGGGGCAGTTCATGAACAATCTGGCTGAGATAGAGTCTATTAATGATAGTCGTTCCGGGAAATTGAAATAATAGTGGAACGAGCAAGGTGTAAGGTTTGGAAAACTTCTCCGACATTACCCGATTAACAGACTAAAGTTTTAAGGAGAGATCCATGCCGCGCATACAGGTGATAGAAGAAGAAAATGCCGAAGGAAAGGTTAAGGCTGTTTATGATGAACTGAGGTCTGTATTTGGCAAAGTCCCCGGAGTGATGAAAGCTTTGAGCCCATGGCCGGATGTTTTGGAGCTATACGCGAATCGAATCGGATTAATCATGTTATCTGAAACGTTGTTAACGCGTTCAGTGAAAGAGATGATTGCGGCATTGGTTTCGAAGATCAACAGTTGTGACTATTGTTTGACCTACCACAAGAGTTTTATGGTCGATGCGGGACTTTCGTCTCACGATGCAGAGGCCGTGGTCGCGGACTATCAAACTTCTTCAATAACCGATGCTGAGAAAAAACTTTTGGCCTATGTGGAAAAGGTGACTCGCCATGCCTACAAAACCACAGACGCTGATGTGGAAGGGCTCAAAGAATGCGGATGGTCGGAAACTCAGATCCTCGAAGCGACTCTAGTTGTGGGATTGTTCAGCGATATCAATCGCTGGGTTGATGCATTAGGCTTCCGCTACGAAGACGACCAGACTACGTCTGGAGGATAAGAATTTCCCAGCTGGCCCCACGCCGAGTGGCTGCTCGCCGCAGTGGCAAATGGCAAAAGCTCTGCCAAGCCGAGAAAAAATATTTCTGGTAGGTAAAAGCCATTGCAGTTGGCCTCACGCCTAGTGAGGGAAAAATTTAGCGATGAATACAATACCCACCGCAACGGGGGTGATGTAGCGGATGAGGAATTCCCAGCATTGTGCCCAGGGAAACCCAAACTCATTTTCGTGTTTCTCGATTTCTTCATGTGCGTTTTTAGTGCCCCAGACCCAACCGACGAAAACTGCGGTCAACATGCCACCCAACGGCAGTAAATAGTTTGAAGCGATGTTATCGATATGATCGAAAAAGTTCATACCGAGAAACTTAACATCAGCCATGACCCCGAATGACAATCCACTGGGTATGCCAAACGCAAAAATTGCTGACCCGACAATCAGTACAGCTTTTTTCCGTTGCCATCCACGCTGGTCGATGAAGTAGGCCACGACCACTTCCAGCAGGGAAATCCCCGAGGTGATGGCGGCAATGGCCAGCAGGATGAAGAAGATCACGGCAACGCCATGACCCATTGGCATACTGGCAAACACGGTGGGCAGAACGCTGAAAACCAGTCCTGGGCCTTCTGTGGGTTCGAGTCCCATCGCGAACACTGCCGGGAAAATGACCATGCCGACCAGAAGGGCGATGAGTGTGTCGAATATCACAACGTAAACGGTGCAAGAGGTCAGGTTTTCTTTATCTGACAGGTAACTGCCGTAGGTGATCATGCACCCCATTCCCAGGCTGAGTGAAAAGAAGGCCTGTCCCAGGGCAACGAGTATCACGTTGGCGTTGATCTTGCTGAAATCAGGAGTTAAATAAAAGGCCAGGCCTTCCATAGCTCCATCGAGAGTGAGGGAGCGCAACATCAGCAGAAACAGGATGACGACCAAAGTCGGCATAAGAACATCGCAGGCCTTTTCAATGCCTCCATGTATACCTCTTAAAACGATGGCGATGCAGGTGCCCATGAACAAGGCGTGGTAGAAAAGAACTTCTCCAGTATTTCCTATAAAGTTTCCAAAAAATTCCCCGGCTTCTTTGGGTGAAGGAAACGCCAGTACTGATCCCGTGATAGATTTCACAACGTAAGCGAAAGTCCAGCCGCCGACCACACCATAAAAGGAAAGGATGAAGAACCCGGCGAGCACACCCATATAGCCGATGCCGGTCCAGGAAGAACCGGGCTTGAGCTGATCGAAAGCCCCGACTGGGTTGCGATTAGTTTTTCGTCCTAACGTGAACTCGGCAAGCATGATGGGGGTGCCGATCACGAAGATGCAGACCAGATAAATGAGCACAAACGCTCCACCGCCGTTTTGCCCCACAATATAAGGAAACTTCCAGATATTGCCGAGCCCGACAGCGGACCCGGAAGCGGCAAGAATGAACCCCATGCGACTGCCCCAGAACCCACGCTGATTATTGCTTTCGGTCTTCATCTAAATAAGAGTATATTTTTATAAAGAGTTGTCAAACGGGTAATTGACAATGCTTGCTAAACCCTGAGCTGGTCTTTTTTATTGGATAAAAAAATAAAACAAATTATCGATAACATTCCCAAGCTACCCGGGATTTATATCATGAAGGGTTCCCGGTCGGAAATTCTTTATATTGGTAAGGCAAAAATTCTGAGAAACCGGGTGCGATCCTATTTCCAGAATTCCCGCAATCTCCATCCCAGAACGAGGATGTTTCTGGACAAAGTCCGTGATATCAAATTCCTGACCACCAAGACGGAAGCTGAAGCGCTGATTCTGGAAAGCAACTTCGTCAAAAAGCATCAACCCCGATATAACGTATTACTCAAAGACGATAAACATTACCCCTATTTGCGTTTGACCACGCAGGAAAAATTTCCTCGGCTGGAGGTGGTCCGTCGAGTACGAAAAGATAAGGCTACTTATTTTGGTCCATACACCATGGTCAAAGAAGTCCGGGAAACGATCAGGCTGATTTATAAAATTTTTCCACTACGCCAGAGTAAAGATAAATTGAATGGGCAACCCGTACGTCGCCCCTGCTTAAACCATCAGATGGGCCGATGCCTGGCCCCGTGTGCGGGGAAGGTCTCTCCCGGAGAATATAAGACCGTGGTTGACGATGTGGAATTGTTCCTGAAGGGCAAAAATGCATCACTCTTGAAAAACCTGAAGTTGGGGATGGAAGCAGCATCCTCCGAGATGCGTTACGAAGAAGCCGCGATTTTTCGCGACAAAATTCAAGCTGTGCAAACGGTGCTCGATAAACAGAAAATTATCTCCACATCTCTGCAAGATCAGGATGTCATCGCCTATTGTTCTGAAAAGGATCAGGCTATGGCGCAGGTGCTGATCATCCGTGAAGGAAAAATGCTGAGCGAAAAAATATTCAAACTGAAATCGCAAAACGAAATGGAAGAAGATGAAACTCTGTCTTCTTTCCTCAAACAGTATTACGCTGAAGAGGTGGTTCTGCCCGGCGAAATATTATTGCCCCATCCTGTTGAAGACTCTGACCTGATCGCCGACTGGTTGTCGGAAAAAAAGGGAGCACGGGTGAAGCTCGAAATTCCTGTAATCGGTAAAAAACGTGATCTGGTGAAGATGGCAGAAGAAAACGCCCGCTTCGCTATGAGAATGGAGCGCGACAAGGGGGATGTTGGCACTCGTTCACTGGAAGAACTGCAAACAGCTCTCGGTCTGCGCAGTTTCCCTGAAGTGATTGAAGGGTTTGATTTGTCGAACATATCAGGAAGCCACGCAGTAGGATCCATGGTGGTTTTTGAAAATGCTCTCGCAGAAAAATCAAAATACCGTCGTTACAAAATTGCCACCGTGAAAGGCATTGACGACTATGCCATGCTCAGAGAAGTGATGACGCGCCGTTACCATCGCCTCCTGGAAGAAGGAAGCCCGCTGCCCAATTTGGTGCTCATTGATGGGGGTAGAGGTCATTTGAGTTCCGGACGTGAAGTTTTTGAGGCATTGGGACTTCTCGACCGGGTTGACCTGGCCTGCATTGCCAAGGGGAAATACCGAAACGACCTTGATACGGATGAGGTTTACTTATTACACAAAAAGGAGCCGGTGCTTTTTAAAGAGAATTCCCCTTCCCGGTTTCTCATGCAACGGATCCGTGATGAGGCTCACCGGTTTGCCATTACCTATCATCGTCGATTACGCGGTAAGGAGGCTTTGAGCTCACCGCTGGAAAATATTCCGGGGATCGGTAAAAAACGCCGATTATTACTTTTGAAACAATTCGGCAGTCTGGAAAATATCCGCAACGCTTCGGTGGAGGAATTGACCACCCTGCCGGGCATTACCCCGTCCCTGGCAGAAAAACTTCGCCGGGCCACGCCCGAAGGAAATGAACAATGACTTTTTCTGGCTAGCAACGGTTTAACTCAGCATAATGAGCCTTTGCTATCTGTCCCTGCGGCGAGCAGCCAATTTCCTCCCACGGAAGTGGGGCTAAACTAAATTTGGGGTTTTGCCGATAATAGAACTGTATAATGTTCTATTAAGAATTCGGTTGCGGGAAACCGGCATAATTCAGGAGGGTTAAAAGAATGCGTGGTGTTTCAAAAATAACGAGTTATCTCTTGAGCGTAATATTTTTGCTGGTCGTTGTCTCCGAAAAAAGCTGGGGGCAGGTTTCTGATGAAGTTTTAAAAGAGGCTAAAACTCTGGCAAAGCTGGAAGACGGCTATTTCAAAAAACGTTTGAACAACGATCTAAAGGGGGCTTATCAATATCAGCACCCTGTCTATAAAGAAAAAATCTCAGTGGAGGAGTTTCTATATTTTGAAGGTCGATTAATTTCAAATTATAGAAAAGGAATGCAGGCCCATATCTCTGGTGTCATGATTCCGCCGCTGGAACACATTAAGAAAAATCCAGGCAAAAGGGATGTCCTTGGTTTTCCTCGCCCCAGTAGATACAAATGGTTTGAGAATCCTTTTATTACAGTAAAAGGATATTCTCTTGAACGGATCTCTATCAGTGAAGATGGAAAATACGCGATGACGGAAATCATGTTGACTGGCAGAGAGCGGCTAAACCCGGCATTGATCAGGGGAGATCTTGCGTTTGACATGAAGCGTACCCATATTGATTATTGGGAAAAGGTGAACGGGCAATGGGTGATCACAGTATTGATCGACAACTCTTCTATAAGTGGTTCAAAGAAAACCTTGTATTTTATTCCTAATAATAATGATGCATGGCAAAAGATGGAATATGTCGAAGTTGATTCGGCCAGCTTGCTGGCAGAGCCTGATCCCGAGCGTCATGCTCTGAATGGAAAAAACTAGCTTCTATGAGTGTTGATCTACCATTTCACAAAGCCTGGTTGGAAGAGGAGGAGCATCGTGAAGTTGAAGATACTCTGAATTCAGGCTGGTTGACCACGGGACCCAAAGTCCAAAGGTTTGAAGAAGCATTTAAAGAATACATTGGTTGCAAGCATGCGGTAGCTTTGAATTCCTGTACAGCAGGGTTGAATCTGGCACTTGCACTGCAAAACTTTGCCGATGGGGACGAGGTGATCACCACCCCGATGACTTTCCCTGCTACTGCTAATGCGATTCTTCTGCAGAGATTGAAGCCAGTTTTTGCCGATATCGAACCGGGCACCCTCACCATTGATCCACGGAAAATAGAATCCGTAATCACACCACGTACCCGTGCCATCATTCCAGTTCATTTCGCCGGTCACCCTTGTGATATGACACCGATTCAAGAGCTGGCAGACAAGCACAAACTGGTCATCATTGAAGACGCGGCCCATGCGTTGGAGACTGAATATAAAGGACAAAAAATCGGCAATATGGGAAATGCCACAGCGTTCAGTTTTTACGCCAACAAAAATATCACCACCGGTGAAGGTGGCATGCTGGTCACCAATGACGATGCTCTTGCTGAAACCCTCCGCGTTATGCGGTTGCAGGGGATAAGTCGCGATGCCTGGAAACGTTTTGGCAAAAGTGGGTTTGCCCATTGGGAACAAACTTTGGCCGGGCATAAATGTAATATGACCGACCTCAATGCATCGCTCGGACTGCACCAGATTAAAAAGATAGAGCGGTTCATGATATTGCGCAAAAAATATGTGTCGATGTATGACAACGCTTTTGCTGATGTGCCGGAATTGGAAACGCTGGCTGTGCGAGACTATGCCACCCCTGCTCATCACATATATATTATTGCTCTTCAATTGGAACGTTTGACCGTGGACCGCGATGGATTTCTGGATGCCATTCAATCCGCTGGCATTGGCGTGGCCGTGCATTATGTGGCTTTGCATCTACAACCCTATTATGTAAAAAACTTCAAAACCAAGCCTCAGGATTTCCCGATTGCATCGAACTATTCCGAGCGAGTCATCAGTCTTCCCTTGTATCCAAAAATGTCCTCTGTAGATGTTGAAAAGGTTATCGGAACAGTGAAAGACCTCGTCAAAAAATTCCGCCGCTAATCCCAGCAGGTTCGCTGAAAAGTTGGCTGTGACTGTTATAGGCCTCCATAAATTTCATGCCTCGAAGGGTTTAGTAGCGGTACAATGAGTTTGTTAAGCCGAGATAACTATTTGCCAGAAAGAAAAAGTTATTGCTCACTGGCTCCACGCCTAGTGGTATTCTTCCTTCCATGAACAAAATATTATCCCGTTTAAAAGAAATCTTTTCCAAGTTTATTGCCGAGCTTGTTCGCAAAGGTGATAAAAGTCCCGCTGCCGAAGAGGCTCCCTTACGTTCTCCTTCCGAGCTCAAGGTGCTTGCCGAAGTGCTTAAGGGAACGATCCAAAAAAATCCGACGGATCTTAAAGCGCTTTACAATCTGGGGGAAGTGTATATGGAAATGCACCGCTATGGGGAAGCCATCTCTCCTTTAAGAGAATTGGTCAAAGTTGACCCTGATCATAAAAGTGGACGCTTGCAGTTGGGCCGGGCGCAAATGGAAATGGGCCGCGATGAAGCCGCTCTGGAGAACTTAGAGGAAGCCTTCCGACTTGACCCGGAAAGTGAGTTGGTTAAAAAAGCTCTTTGTCAGGCTCACAGTAATTTGTCTACGGCATTTGGAAGGATCAAGAACCAAAAGCAGTCCGAACACCATTTTCACGAAGCAATTAAAATCATTCCCGACTTTGGTCCGGCCCATCTTTCAATGGGCATCTGCTACACAGAACTGGGACGATATAAAGATGCTCTGGCGAAAATCAAAGAAGCTCTGAAGCTCGACAAGAACTTGACGGTAGAGGCGCATTACCGGTTTGGTGAAGTCTATAGCAAACTCAAAGACATTAAGAAAGCCATCAAACATTATAAAGAATCGATCGCGGTAGATCCTGTTGCGGCCATGCCCAACCTGAGATTGGGAACGCTTTACTTCAAACTGAAAAAATATAAGGATGCGGTAGATCCTCTGCGCAAATCCATCAAGCACAGTCCCAAATACGCAGCCGAAGGTTATTACCGGCTCGGCGTTTCATTGGTGAAACTCAAACGCTATAAACCAGCAGAAGAACCGTTACGCAAAGCAGTGGAGCTGAGCCCGGAAAACGAACTGGTTAACGATACTCTGGCCGACAATCTCTTTCAGCTTTCGACTATGGTGACAGGCGAAGAAAAACCGGGGGAGATCATCGATAAATTACGCGAAGTGGTTTATTTCAATCCTGAGCATATTCAGGGTCACGAGCAACTCTGCAAGGCTTATGATGAAACATTGAGCGGCAAGAAAGCCATCACCCACGCCATCATTGCACAGAGATTCCTGGCAAATAAAAAGATGTTGAAAGAAGCGGCTCGGTCCCGAGAATCCCTCAACGCCCTCTACAAAAAATACAAGATGTCTCCTGACGATTTCAAAAAAGTAATCACTCCCAGCAAAAACTACTAGCCCGGCGAGCCGCCGGTGGCAACTACTCGGCGTGGGGCCAGTATTTAATACCTCCCCCTGATAAGGGGGATAGAGGGAGGTTGCTTAATGGGCTCTGTTTTCACAAAATACCCGTTCCGAACAGGAAAACAAGCAGGAGATTTGTCATCCCGAATCGTTCCATCTTTTGAGAAAAAACAAGCCTTATGGTAGTTTTTGATCGAACTTGCTGCCCCTTAATATCTCAGGGGAAATAATTGCTAATTCGATTTTGTCATCGCACATATCATTGACAGTATCAATAAGTTCCTGAGGTTCGAATATTAACTTACTTAATTCTTCAGGAGTGATTTGCTCTGAGAAATTTTTTTTCTGGTATTTGGGTTTTTTGTTGTCTCGTTCCTTTTTCTCTCGGATAAATCTTTCAATAACTATTTTTCTACGGGATATGATGGCAGGATATTTACACATAATATTTTTATATAGACTTTTTCTTTCATTCCGAAAGGTTTCCAAGTCAATGGAGGGTAGAATTTGCAATTTATAACCCATGGAGGCATCTTTATCTTTTATGACTTTTTTATACAAAAAAGAATTGTTGTGCACGATATTTGCGTTGGTTCCAAAAAGAAAATAGGTGTAACGTGCCTTTTTATTTAAGGAGTTTATTAGTGAATCCAGAATTTTTTGAGGATCCTTAAAACGTAAAGAGAATAATTCATGACTATAATCCAAAAGATCAAGGACTCTGGACTCAATGGGAATTGAGAGGTAAACCTTTTCTAGAATATAATGAACCATAGCATTTTTATTTCCAGAGTCCTCTTCATTCAATAAATCGTCATAATTTCTATTTAGGCCAAATGGCGTTTTTCGAATAACTCCATCTTTATTGCTGTCTTTTTTCTTCAACGAATTTTTACAGGCCATTGACCCCTCCAAGGTTTTGCAAACAATATCGTGGCCAAGAGGCAATACGCCAAACGCTGTGTTCAAGAAATTAACCGTATTAAAAATTGTGCCAACTCCAAACTGACTGCTCTTGAGAGAAGCATTTTGGAAATCGACCCCGCGAAAGATAGTGTCGCGTAAAGTTGTGGCATCAAGATTGGCAAGGCTCAAATCTGCACCAGTGAAATCCGCTTTTCCCAGCCCAGCCCCAAATAGGTTGGTTTCTCTTAAAACAGCTCCTTGCAAATTTGCGTTATGAAAAAAATCAGCTCCTGTCAGGTTGGCTTCAGTTAAATCAGCACCTTGTAACTGAGTTTCCGAAAAGGTGGAGTATTGGAGGTTGGTTTGAAGGAGGTCGGCTCCAGATAAATTGGCATTGCTAAAGTCTGAGTTTGGGATTTTAGCTCCAGTGAAAACTGCATTTTTGAAATTGCCCCCTTTAAAACTATTGTTCTGCCCGGCAGAGCGGGAAAAATTTGCATTGATTGCAGAAGTTGACTTTAAACCTTTTAAATCAGGTTTGAAGTCACCTCTTGGGAAAAGGGTTGTCCTATTTTGCTGAGAGTAGAATTTGTATATCCAGACATTATCGAATGTGGTTTTGTGTAACTGGGCGTTTTCAAAGTTTGCATCATCCAGATTGGCACCGTTAAAAATCGTTCCATCTAGTTGACTGTTTTTGAAAACTGCCTGTTTGAGCAGAGCTAATGAAAAATTTGCTCCGGAAGCCTTGGTGGACTGACAACTTTTTATGTTTTTGGACCTGGCTTCACAACCACCATTTATATTTAAATTTGAGAAATCAGTATTTTCTAATTTAGCATTTGTAAAATTAGCATGACTAATATCTGCTCCTCGGAAAACTGCCCCGCTTAAATCGGCCCCCGCAAAGTTAGCGTAACGCAAATCCCTTGCTTTTAAATCCAGCTTTTCAAAAAACCGGGTGGTGTTATTAATGGTTGTGGTCAAGCTTTTTTTTGAATTGGGTGTCAGGGAGGCTCCCGGCAGGGTAATGTTGCGAACTATCGCAGTGCTTATTCTTAGTTTTTGGTTTCCCTCCAAATCTTTATTTATAAATTTGAAGATTAATTCATATGGCTTTTGATACCAGGTAAATTCAGCATCGTTTTCGATAAGATTTTTTGGAATGGTTAAGACTGTCCAACTGAATATAGATATTAAGGCGGTGGCGAGTAAGACCAGGTTGAAGGAAATAAATGAGGTTTGTTGGGTCAACCATTTTCTCGGGTTGGCTAACCATTTCAGCCATGTGTAATTTTCGGTCAGATACATTGCAGCAGCAAAAATTAAGACTGATATGAAAAAGGAGTAATATTTTATGAGCTGATCAAAAACAAATGGCGAAATGACAATCGATGTTCCTGATAGGATAAGAAGAGTATATAAAATTTGGTTTGTACTTTCTTTTTCTGGGATTTTTGTTTCGGTTTCTGAACAACTAAATGTTTTTTGGAATAAAAATGAAGAATAAAAGAATGTTGCTAGGGCAACGAATATCAGAAGAAAATCAAGGGTTCCATCAATTTCGAATAAATTTAGTGCTAGCCAAATAAAAATTGCAGAAACTAAAGAAACAAAAACCCGCAGATTTACGGCAGTAGATTTGACCTTCTTTTGTTTCAGCTTATAGATGTAATAATAATAGTAGCAGGCAATGGCCAGGGAAACCTGGAGACATCCGTGATGTAAGGCAGTAATAAAAACATGGTGATAAGGAAGGAAAAGCCACTGGGTCCTTAATATTATGATTGGGACAATGCACCAGAAAGATAAGAAGACAAAAGATTCGACCAGAAATATTAAAGCTTTGTCGTTACTTCTACTGCCTAGAAAATACCAACAAAAAAGAGAGCCATTAATCTGAGCTTGCCAGTCTTTCGGGGCACTGCTCTGTTTTTCACGGGTTTTATGCAGTAATTCAGCAAATTGTGTTACGTGGATCATGAAATAGGTGTGAAAAAGAAGGAGCAGGAGTGGTGCTATTACAAAAAACCTGACAATGGGAAGCTCTATTCCAATTAAAGGCAGGGTTAGCCTTTCGCTAGGATTAAAGAGTTGCAGGTGGGTGGTACTTTCGACAGTCAACCAAATAAATGCTGCTAATGAGAGGTAGGTGATGTAGGTATTGCGGACAGACTTGGCATTTTCCTGAATTACGAATAGGTGTTCCTTAAAGAAGGGGCTATTTTCTAACATAGTACTCTAAATATAACAGGTTTCCGATATTATGGTTTGCGGAAACTCCTCTCTCAAAAGTTGAGAAACTTTGCGCATTGATATTTTTGGACTTATTATCCAATGTCATGGAATATGTGGATTAATTTTTCCACAGAACCACCTTGCAGGGCTTTGAATATTTTTTCTACTTGTTGCGACAGTTCTTTTTCGCTTTGGAATTTTAGTTCCAGTTTTAATTCATTATTCTCAAATGTGTCTTGAAAACGGAGTCGGGTTTTGTCGTCCAGTTCCATTTCGTCGAGAGCGCGGGCGACCTGCTTTCTCATGTCTGACAGAACCGGATAGCGCAGGTTGTGAAGCGTTTTGTGGATCTGGTCATATCGTTGTGGAGCAGGCAAGTCGGTTGCAGCTAAAAACTCCTGGATATCATCGCGGGATATAACATCCTCTTGTGTGGTGTTTTCTCTTGCGGCAACTTCATCAATCAAATCCAGCAGGTCCCGCCATTTGTTGATTCCCGGCTTCAAGACCGAAAACAGGTTTTCTGCCTCGGTCAGACTGTTCCATTTGTAAAATGTATTGAAGGTTTTAACGGGAACTCCTGCGCGGTGCAGAAGTTTTTTTAGTCCAGGGCTAAGCTTGTCGACGCCGGATAAATCCAGAAATAATTTTTTACTGCGTTCTAGTTCGAGTAAAGGCATATAATCTGCGATAATGGTTTCATCAGAAATTCCTGCTTGAGTGAGTTTGTTGAGGATGCCGCCTTTTTCGATATCGCTATAATGCCGTTGCCCGAAGTTTTCGTTCAGGTTTATGATCAAACGGGACGCATTATCCAGTTCGGGAACAATGAAGGCGGGGATAGTTGTTAACCCAGATCGAGGTGCCGCCTGAAAACGTTTGTGCCCACTGACTATTGAATAACGACTGCCAGAGGCGCAGACACATATAGGGTGCCGGATTCCGATCACTTTGACCGAGTCCATTAACTTTTCCGGACAACCGTCCATCGAGAAATCAGTCAGCCGGTTTTCTTGATCGATATCTGTTAATGGGATTTCGGAGACATTAGAAAATTTCATGCAATTGATCCAATCAAAATTACGTTATATAGCTCTTCTTTTAGTTTTCGTTCTTTCCGGTTGTCTGGAAAAAATTCCTGAAGGCATGGTTTTAATTCCTTCGGGAGAGTTTACCATTGGATCCAACCAGATTGATGAGGAAAACCACGCGCTTGCTTTAGGGCTTAACAAACCCTGGTTTGCCGATGAGTCACCGGAGCGGCGTACTGACATTCCCGGCTATTATATTGACCGATTTGAAGTTACTAATGTGCAATATTTTATCTTTTGTCAGGCCACCGATCACAAACCGCCGCGATATTGGAAGGGGCAGAAGTTTCCTGAAGGAATGGACCACCTGCCGGTGACGGAAGTGAATTATTTTGACGCCAGTGCCTACGCGAAATGGGCGGGTAAACGTTTGCCCAATGAGCTGGAGTGGGAAAAAGCCGCACGAGGCCGAGCCGGATTCATCTATCCTTGGGGTGATGATTTTCTACCCGGTGTTGCCAACCTCAGTCTTTCTCCCAGAACGAAAACCGGTCAGGGTCTGAAACCCGTGGGCAGTTTCCCGAAATCTGCGAGTCCTTATGGAGTTCAGGATATGGTCGGTAATGTTTGGGAATGGGTTTGGGAGTATTATGAACCCTACCCTGATAGCACGTTTAAAACCGATGCCTACGAAAAGAAACAGATTGTGGTGCGAGGGTTGTCGTATATGGGTGTTGGGCATTTCAGCAAGAAAAATTTTTTAAAAGTTGTTGAGCTTAAGGCCCGGGCTTCATATCGTGAACACCTTAGTCCTCTATCACGAAAAAAGGATGTGGGTTTTCGTTGCGCAAAAGACCGTCCGCCGTTTATGGAAAGGGTTTTTGGCGTCAAATCTGATCCGCCGAAAGAATCGCCAGCTCAAAATACTTGATCTTATTTATCACCAGTCCCATCATTTTTGAGTGATGCGATACACCACCCCGGAATAATCATCTGAGAGATAAAGGTCTCCCTCAGGGGACTGCTCAATGTCTACAGGTCGTCCATCCGGTGCGCCACTTTTTAGCAACCAACCTGTTATGAAATCTTCGTGAGAAAGGATGTTTCCATTCGCATCCAATTTCAGGCGCACCACTTTATACCCTGCGGGGACGGATCGGTTCCACGAACCGTGAAAGGCGATGAACACACTATGGTTGTAGCGTTTGGGTAAACTCCCATCTTGGTAAAAGGCTAGTCCCAGTGGGGCCATGTGCGCGGTGAAAGTGTAAGCCGGGGGTTCGGTTTTTGAGCAGTTGAAATTTCTGCCAAAATCTTCGTCAAAGATTTGCGATTCATAACAATAAGGCCAGCCATAATGTTTTCCCTGGCGGATGATATTCAGTTCTTCTTTTGGGTGGTGATCTCCCAGCATATCGCGTCCATTATTGACGCCCCATAATTCGCCAGAGTAGGGTGAGAACTCAATGCCCACGGAGTTACGCAACCCTTCAGCGAAAATTTCACCATCGGAACCATCGAGATTGAATCGTGATATGGCGGCTCGTGTCCGATTTTTTTCGATGCAGACGTTGCATGATGAACCAACTGACAAATAAAGTTTATTGTTTTTTATTTTTATAGTGCGGGTGAAATGTCCGCCATCAGGAATATTGTCGACAATAATTTCCGGCTTTCCAAACTTGAAAGGTTTGCCGAGACGTTTCAGTCGGATGACTTGGGTTTCTTCCGCGATATAGAGGTAATACCCGTCATCCAGTTTGGCAAAAGCCAGACCGTGAGGGAGTTCTCGATTTTCGAGAATGGGCACTGTTTTATCTGCTTCGCCATTTTTATCTTGATCGG
>JAJDBH010000204.1 GCA_029261455.1 Nitrospinaceae bacterium | reverse complement strand
TTTCATATGTCCAGTTTCCTTCAATCAGTTTATGGATCACTCCATGAAACTGAACATTTGGAATACTGGCTACAACGGTCCCATCTTTTTTCAGTAAACGCCGGACTTTAAGCAATGCAGAAAGAGGATCGACTAAATGTTCCAGAACGTCCGCAAACAAAACACAGTCAAAGGAGCCATCGCTATAGGGGAGGTCAATCTTCTCTATACTCCCCTGCACCACATCATCCAAAACAGTTTTGGCCGCTTCGGCCGCCTTTGCATTCAATTCAATTCCCGCCACAAAAACACCAGAGCGTTTTTTTAGTTCCCGCCCTGTCATTCCGGCCGCACAACCTACCTCTAAAATACATTTCGCATCCATCGGAATGAGCGGAATCAAATCATTCCTCACATTTTCATAATAAGAAGCAGACTTATCATTCATTGGCACAGACTCCTTTTCATCAATATTCCCAACATTTTGGTTTAAGACTTGAATCATAGAATCTATGCGATGTTTATAAGTATGTCTGGCCAGTACCTCTTCTCTTCCCTCACAGGCAATCCTTTCCCTCTCAGACTCATTCTTAAGATAGTAGGATATGGTTTCCTCAAGGGTTTCATCGTCATAAATTACCAAATGCCCCTTATCTGTAAATAGCTCCTCCAGGCCACTTCCGGGTGCAGGGTCAGTGACCAGTAGACTGCCACTACATAAAGCTTCGAACACCCGCATATTGAGGTCATTATTTATGGCATTGTTGAAAATAATGCGAGACTTACTGAAGTGCTCAGCCATTTCATCCATGAATTTTCTCTGACAATTCAGATCAAATTGTTTTTGTATGCGATCCAGCAAGTTTCTACGTCGATCCAGTTTTGAGGAAATCGAACCCACGAAACCTACGTCACATTCTTTGACGACTTCCGATTTTCCATGTATTTCAGGATCGCAAGCCAGAGGCAACCACTCGACGTTATTGATCCCTGCCTGAGTCATAGGTTGCACATAAGTCTTCTGCGCCAAAAAGACAAAATCAAAATTTCGAGCAATTTCAAGATGCCAGTCAAAATTTATATGAGTGTCAATGAGGTAACAAACTTTAGGGAAGTCGTGCTGATTCAGATCTGCCGGGATATCGCTCAAACCTGTTTCTACCCATAAATAAAAATCAGGTTGCCATCCATCTGGCAGCCTTGACATGACCTCCTGTAAAGTTGTCGAGTTTTCCCGATATATGTCCTGCGGAGTAACTTCCCAATTAAGAGCTTCCAAGTGCCAAAGTTTGATGATTTCATCATTAATCTGAGAACCGCAAGTGATGACATTGTGGTTTTGTCTAAAAGCTCTTTCCAAATAATGTGCAGTGGTAGCCGGGTAGGAGACAAAATCCATCAAAATATTTTTGCGGATCTTTTCCTGAAACGGAATGGTCTTTTTTTCCATGTTGATCCCAGTGCGTTCCAAAAATGCCAGAACCGATTGCTGTATCACCTTTTGCCAGGATTGAAGAAATCTATTCAGCGGAAACTTATCTTGAACGGTTTTCCGTCCTTGCTCCCCTACTCTCCTGGCTTCATCCAGGTTCTTTAAAAGAAAGTCAATGCGATCGTTTAAATAGTTGGGGTCTTTCGAGACATAGCCATTTTCTCCATCTTCAATGGGTGAAGATTTGTTCCAGGAGCTGACTACCGGCATTCCAGTTGCCATGGCCTCGAGCATGCTCAAATTATATCCATCCTCATATTCATCCACCGTGGTATTGATGAATACCCTGCAACCTCTGAAGTTTTCCAACAAATCCTGAAATCCTTCGGACAATCGTGAGCCTGCAATATTTGGATTAATACCTAAGGTCGTCAAGGGATGGTTCCCAACAATATCCTGGCTAATGGAATAGCCCATCATCAAATCCCGTTCCTGAAGTAGATTACCGACCTGCAAAACTGTCTCCCTGTCACCTCGATAGCCACCGTATTCGGAGATATCCAGACCGGGTAAAATCAATTCGCCGTTCAGCCCCCAATCCAGTCGCTTTTTCTCTGAAATAAAAACTTTATTAACGTCTTTCAGAAGAGAGTCCACTTTCTCTAGATACTCCTTTCGATCTACCTGGCCTTTCCCCAACTTAATTTCTGTGGTCAAGCAGTTGTGAAATACGGAGATCTTGGGAAGAGAGTAGTCCTTCACCTCTATTAAATCTTTAATGTTGTGTGCAATAATAAGGTCTAACTCACCCTGTTCCAGCATTTCCTGAGCTGTTTCTTTGGTGATGAGGCATACGTTTTCTGGGATGGGACGCATATTTTCATCCCAACGTCGGTAATGACCTGGGGCAATTTCTGGCTCTACAATCAAGAATTCATGACCTGTTCGCGCCACCAGACACAGATAAGGTTCATGCCAGTTAAAGGAAAGAATTTTCAATTTCATAGATAGGTAGCTCCACCGAGTAAAAGGCTGTCCTTTCCTTTTTCGGTGAAATGGGAAAATGACTTAACCCTTATTATTTATGGATTTGGAAGCAAGACCGGAATCCAGAACTATCAAGAATTAAGTTAGCCGTAGATCAGCAAATATTTTGTAACCAACTGACAGAAATCCCATCTTAATTAGCGGGCAATTCGAATAAAATCTGCCACGGCAACAAAAATACTAATGTAATTTTCACCAATTATTTATTAACTTAGAGGGCACTCCCTAGATCCTATGTCATACGATCCGAATTCAAAAAAAATAAAGGGCCGAGAACGATTGATAGAATATCGCAAGGCTTTTCAAAAAAAACAGGCGCTGAGTGGGGAAATTCCTCAAGGCCATGGAGAACTAAACCGTGATGGCAACCCAAAGGTTCCACCGGGACAAAGTGTGGTAGAAACCTGGCCGGTATTGGATTTGGGAGTCACCCCGGAACTGGACGAATTCTCTTGGAATTTGACCGTTTCAGGTTTGGTTAAAACGGTGAAAACCTTTGATTGGGAAGAGTTTCTCAAACTGCCTCAGACTACCGACATTTCTGATTTTCATTGTGTCACCACATGGAGTCGGCTGAACAATAATTGGAAAGGCGTGAAATTCTCAGATATTGCCGCACATTGCGAGGTGCTTCCCAGCGCAAAATTTGTCTACATCAAGGCCTGGGATGGGTATTCGACAAATTTACCCCTGGAAGAAGCCATGAAATACGATGTCCTTCTGGTTCATGAATGGGAAAACCACCCTCTTATGCGGGAACATGGAGGGCCTGTTCGGATGATCACCCCACAACTCTATGCTTGGAAAGGTGCCAAATGGATCGGAGAGATTATATTTCGTGATAGCGATGAACTGGGATTCTGGGAAAAAAGAGGCTATTCCAACACGGCGGAACCTTGGCTGAACGACCGTTACTCATAAAATGGCTTAATAAACCAAAAGTAGATTCAAGTCTGTCTCATAGCATTACTAAAACTCATTACTTACTCATTTCCATAATAATTCTTAGAGCTTTATGAGCTTCTTGGTCTGCAGGGTCTATTTTCAACACCTTTTTGAACTCTATCTTGGCATTAACCAAATCATTACTTTCAGCATATATGACACCCAGATTAAAATGGGCATTTGGAGTATCCGGCCTTAATTCAATTGCCTTATTAATTGCCTGAACCGCCATTTCACTTTCCTTTAAACTACCATAAACATTCCCTATATTTATCCAACTTTTATAATGCTCGGAGTTTGCTGCCAGAGCGTTACGGTAAGCCTTTATAGCTTCCCTCGGTCTTTCTATTTGTTTATAAATGTTCCCAAGGTTATAGTGTGCTTTATAATGATCTGGCTTGTAATTGATAGTAGACTCGTATGAGCCAATCGCTAAACTGACATCACCTTTACCTGCATACTCATTACCCAAGTTGTAATGGGCCATCCAAGCCCCAGGGTTCTTCTTGGTAGTATCCTTCCATAAGGAAATCGTATCACGATATATGTGACTCTGGTTCCAGGTTAAACAACCTAGGATAATTAAAATAGAAACAACTAAAAGCTGGTGGAGGTAACGACTATTCCGGCCTATAAGCAACAAACCATTAGAGAGAGGGACAATCA
>JAJDBH010000203.1 GCA_029261455.1 Nitrospinaceae bacterium | reverse complement strand
GGGTTTGCTTTTAGGAGGGGGAGCCCTGTTTAAATCTACCACCCCAGCAAAATAGCTGCTGGGGAGAAAAATCCAATCAGGTTTAAATTACATCACGATTGACGCCTCTATCACGGCCTTTCATACCCCATGGGGTTTTGTCGACAGACTTGGTAAACACATCTCCTTGTTGAACCAGGCCATCGTGCGCGGTGCGAATGGTTCCAACCCGTTTATCCTTTAATTCTTTTATCGCCTGCTCAATCAATTCTTCTTCAAAAGATTTTTCACCCGGGGCTGCCTTTTTCTTCCCTTTGGATGGGACAGCATTTTTCTGTGCTGCAGCCGGCTGTGCAGGAGATGTCGTTGCAGGTGCAGATGAACTTGCAGGTTTCACCGCGGTCGGTGTTTGTGGAATTCCTGCACTGGGTGCTGTCGCTTCCGCACTTGAAGGCGTACCCGACTCTTCCTGCTTATTTACCACATTGGCATCAGCCGTTTCGGCAGGACTCTCCTGAGATTCGCCTTCATCAACAGCCTCTGCTTCCTTCATTGAGGTTTTGAAGTTGCGAATGCTCTGCCCAAAAGCAGATCCTATCTGGGGCAGTTTCCCTGCTCCAAAAATAATCATGATTATGACCAGAATTACCATCAATTCCGGGAACCCAATGCCCATCATGGCGTATTCTCCAAAGGGTGTTCGTTTATTTATTCAGTTACCTGTTATTTACGAAGGGATTATAGCACAAACCATTAAACTCGCCATGCCTTCAAAGGCTTTCACCTAAAAATATCAAGGTATTATGCTGACAATGCTAGAACAAAAAAAACCCGGCCTTTGCTAAAATCAGCAGGGCCGGATTAAGTTTTTTCTACTCAGAAATTAATCAATGACCAATATGAGCGTTGAGGATCGGAGAATTGATAATTTTCTCGTTCCCCTTAGCATTCTTTTTAGCAGCCTTGAAGTGCATGGTTGCTTCCGCATGTCGCCCCAACTTATCAAGAGCTACCGCTTCATTAAAATGAACTTCACCAATGGATTTATCGGCAGCAGCAGCTTCCTCAAAATGCTTCAAAGCCACATCAAAATGCCCCTTTCCAAAATGCTTGAGACCTTCCTGATTATGCATATTGGCATCAGCATTGGAACCTGCAGGTAATGCCATTGGACCTTCGCCTGCTAATACGGTTACCGGAATGATCATCAGGCTCAATGCCAGAAGTAAAATTGTAAGACGTTTCATGATTTAGTCCCCCAAAGGAATAAAATGTTTAGTTACGAGCTACGATCCTTTATTGATTACCACCCTACATCTATTATGCCTAAAATGAGTACCCCGATGCAATGGGCAGTTCTATCCAATTTATCCCCGGTTATTTTCATAGAGAACAGGCTTGAACCAGTGCAAGAGGGTTGATTGAAGGCTTAAAATTCAATACACTTAGGCGTTACTTGCCAAGATCGAAAATTCCCGTGGAGTCCCTGGAATGGAAAATTTGGAAGAATTGGTACAACGAAGTCTGCAAGAGAACCAGATGCTGGATCTCGAGAAACACAACCTGGGTGATGCTGGTGTCCATAAACTTGCCCAAATGGAAATTCTGAGTACAGTCAAGCGCCTGGAGCTTGGAGATAATGAAATCACCGATATCGGTGTGGCGGCCCTGGTGAATTCTCCCTATATATCCAATTTAAAATTATTGAACTTAAAGTCCAACAAACTGACAGCAATAGGAACGCAGGCCATCGCCAGGTCACCCCATCTTTCCAAACTCGACTCATTGATCCTCAAATTTAACGATATTGGTGAAGAAGGTGCCCGACACATCGCAGCTTCCGAGACTCTGTTAAGCCTGACAACACTTGACTTATTTCGGTCCCGGATTGGTAAAGAAGGAACTCTGGCGATCAAACGGTCTCCCCTCTACAAAAACCTGTCGCGGGTCCGTCTTTCGGAAGTATAGAAATCATGCAAAAGACTCTCGATCTAAATAATACCAATCCGCGCCCCCCAAAGGATTCCTGGGCAGGTATGGTATGGATCCCCAGAATGGCAGACAAGGCCCGGGCAGCCAAAGCCGATTCTCTTGGAGATTTTATGTATCCCTGCCCTATGGATAAAATAATCCTGGGTTTTTTAGATCTGGGTGCAGAAGCCTTTAGCGACCTGGCGACCAAAAATTCCGATGACGAGCTTTCACTCTGGTTTCAAAAACACCTTAAAAATACATCAGCCGACGAGTTACAGAAAGCCAATCAGGCCTTATTAAAGAAACAACCCGACACTCCTGAGAAATGGGCAAAGTTTGAAAAAATTCGAAATGAACTAGCCCCTGACCGTAAAGATATCGACACCTGGGCGGCCTTAATTGAAATTGAAGAAAGCCAAGCCTGACCTTTCTCGAATAGAAAAAACTTCCCCCCACCCCATTCATGAGCCGAATCCTGGACAATCAACCGCCTGTCACCTTCAGAAGAAAACTAAAAAAGAAAAAAAAGAAAAAACCCAGCTTCAAAAAACTAATGCTGGTTTCTTTCCTCTCTCTTTTTCTGTTGGTTCTTTTCGCAGGATTTGTTGGTGCCGGCTTTATATTTTTTTACTACTCACAGGATTTACCCGATGTTCGCTCTCTGAAAGAATATCAGCCGAGTACGATTACCCGTGTTTACTCGGATCAGGATGAGCTCATTGCCGAGTTTTATATTGAAAAGCGGATCATTGTTCCCTTAACAACGGTTCCAAAACAATTGAAACAGGCTACGCTTGCAGTTGAAGATTCAAACTTCTACTCCCATTTTGGAATCGATCCTAAAGCCATATTCAGGGCTTTTTTAACCAATATACAGGCAGGACATGTTGTTGAA
>JAJDBH010000202.1 GCA_029261455.1 Nitrospinaceae bacterium | reverse complement strand
TTTACCAATAGCCGCCGTGGTGTTACCCACTTGATCCAGACCATCTGTGATTTTACGAGTTTCTTCTCCCAGTCCTGCCATTTCAGAGATACCGCCTGCGTTATCTGCAATCGGTCCGTAAGCATCCACCGACATGGTGATCCCTACCGTTGCCAGCATTCCAACTGCGGCAAGAGCCACACCATAAAGTCCAGCAAACTCAGCACTAACAAAAATTGTCAGGGCTATGATCAGAACAGGAATAACACAACTTTCCATAGCAACAGCAAGACCTGTGATCATTACTGTAGCAACACCTGTGTCACTTGCTTCTGCGATGCGAACAACAGGCTTACCGGCTGTGTAATATTCGGTGATCAAACCAATACCAATGCCGGCCAGACAACCAAACAGCAGGGCAACAAAAACGCCTGAAGGCAATCCCATAACTTTGATCAGAAAAAAAGCTGCGAACAACATTGCCCCGGCACTGATGAAAGTACAATTGCGAAGCGCGTCAGAAGGGTCCATGCTTCCCAAGGCCGTCATGGCCCGGATTCCCAGTACAGAAGCTATCAAACCGACCATAGCCACCAGAATAGGCAACGCCATATATTCAAATTGCATCGTTGCCATACCCGCACCGATAGCAATGGTAGCGATCATGGAACCACAATAGGACTCAAAAATATCTGCACCCAAACCTGCCGTATCGCCAACACAATCTCCAACGTTATCGGCAATAACACCTGGGTTCCTTGGATCATCTTCCGGAATTCCTGCTTCTACTTTACCAACAAGATCGGAACCAACATCAGCAGTCTTGGTGTAGATACCGCCACCTACACGTGCAAACAACGCAATGGAACTGGCACCCATGGCAAATCCGCTAATAACACCGATAGAATCTCCTCGACCGAACAAAGCGAACAATCCGCCAACCCCGATCAACCCGAGACTTGCAACACATAGCCCCATCACCGCACCACCGTTGAAAGCAATGTTGAGAGCTTTAGCCTGACCACCATCTAAAGCGGCCTGAGAAGTTCGTACACCGGAGGTGGTCGCAGCATTCATGCCGAAATATCCCGCAAGCATGGAGCACCCAGCACCCACAGCATAAGAAATCGCAGTCCATATACCCATCCAAAAACCACTCTGAACGGTAATTAAAATCAACAGTAAGATGAATACCGCACCCACAAAATATGCAAGCATTCTATATTCCCGAGCCAGGAAAACCATTGCTCCTTCATGAATGGCATCGGCGATTTCGGTCATTTTTTCATTACCGGCCGGTTCATCATCCACGCTTTCAAATAGCTTCCAGGCAATGACAAGTCCGAACAACCCGAACAGGACCGCCAGATAAACAAATTTCTGAGATGCATCAAAAGCGGCCATTACCAGGTACAAGACCATGGCAAACCCGATAAAGATCATTTCGCCTTTATGTTCCGTTAACATTCTCTTCAATCCTCCGTAGATTTAGATCGTTTGTTGAGTTCTTCGAGCGCCATTTCTACCGTTTGTACCGCTTGTTCGATAGCTTCATTTATCAGGCCTGAATCTTCTTCATCAAAAGGGGACAACACATAGTCAACAATATCGTCCTTATCTTCGGGCCTACCAATTCCCACACGAACTCGCGCAAACTCTCTGGTTCGTATAGATTGAATCGTTGATCGAATTCCCCGTTGCCCACCATCCCCACCTTGGAACTTTTTTTTAATCTTACCAAGGGGAAGATCGATGTCATCATGAATCACCAGCATTCGCTCTGGGGAAATATTAAAAGCGGAAAGCAACGACTTGGCCGCTTTTCCGCTTTCATTCATATAAGTCATCGGTTTCGCTATGACAACTTCAAGCCCACCCACTTCTCCTTTACCATACAAGGAGTTATATTTGTGGCAATCCAGTCGAATCTTATATTTGTCGGCCACGTTATCTGCCACCCAAAACCCAGCGTTGTGACGTGTCAACTCATAGCGTGGTCCGGGATGGCCCAGACCTAAAATCAAGAACACCGTTTACTTTGAACCGTCTTCTTTCTTCCCAGCATCAGCTGGTGCAGCAGCATCAGCAACTTCACCCTCTGCGCCTTCTTCGGTTTCAGCTTTCTCTTCTTTCACTTTTTCAACATGAACTGTCACGACCGCATCACTCGGGTCATTGACAATCTCCACCCCGTCACCCACCGCAAGGTCAGATACGTGAATCACCTGATTGAGTTGTACCTCACCCATCTGTATCTCAATTTTTTCAGGGATATTACTGGGGATACTTTCTACTTCCAAATTACGAATAATGTGGTTGACCAGTCCGCCCTGTTTTTCACCAGGAGAAGTACCAATCAGCAAAACAGGAACCTTGACCCGGATTGTTTTGGTGACATCCACTTCCAGAAAATCAGCATGGATCCAACCCGCCCTTAATGGATGAGATTGAAACTCCTTCAAAACTACGCTACGGTCAGCGTCACCTTCAATTTTGAGTTCTATCAAGGCATTACGTCCTTTTGCCTCAAGGAGTTTTTTCAATTCCTTGGGGTTAATGACCATACTAATATTGTCCTTCAGTCCATACATTACTGCAGGCATAGCCTCATCGTTTCTAAGCTTTCGTGTGGCAGATTTGCCGGTTGTTTCTCTTAATTTCCCTGCTAAAGCTGACATTCTTTACTCCCATCAATGTTTTGAAAGCTATGGGCACCCTTAAAGCGCAGCGCCAAAGCCTGATTTTTTATTCTCGGGTTGAATCAAATAACGAACTGACCGAGGTTTCTTCGTGAATTCTTAAAATAGCTTCTCCCAATAACGATGCAACCGACAGCACTTTGATCTTCGGATTATTCTTCAATCCGTCTGATAAGGGAATGCTATTTGTCGTCACCACAGACTTGATCGGAGAGTTGGCAATTCGCTCTCCTGCAGGGCCTGAAAGAACCGCATGGGAACAACAGGCATGAACCTCACTAGCACCTGCCCCCAACAACGCATCGGTTGCTTCCATAAGGGTTCCTGCAGTATCAATCATATCGTCCACAATAAACGCCACCTTGCCCTTAACGTCACCAATGATATTCATGGCTCTCGCTTCATTAGGGATATCCCGGCGTTTATCAATAATAGCCAGAGAGGTGTCCAGCCTTTTGGCATATGCCCTGGCCCGTTCCACACCTCCAGCATCGGGCGAAATAACAATCAAGTTTGGTAAATCAAGTTTGCGGATATATTCAATCAAAACGTTCATGGCGAATAAATGATCCACGGGAATATTGAAAAACCCCTGAATCTGTCCGGCGTGAAGATCGACCGTCAATACCCGATCTGTTCCAGCTGTTTCCAACAAATCAGCAACCAGCTTGGAAGTGATCGGCACCCTGGGCTCGCATTTACGATCCTGACGCGCATAACCATAATAGGGGATCACCGCCGTAATTCTTTTTGCTGATGACCGGCGCAAGGCATCAATCATTATCAGCAATTCCATCAAATTGGTGTTTCCCGGGTAACAAGTCGGCTGAACAACAAAAACATCCTTTCCGCGAACATTTTCTTCGATCCGCACATAAATCTCCTGATCGGAGAAGTCACGGATCACCGTTTTCCCTAGGGGAACTTTGACATACTTGCAAATATCATCCGCCAGGGGCGGATTGGCCCTACCTGAAAAAATGAGCAACTGACCGTTACCGCTGGAATCCATATCTCTAACAAGTCCCAAAAAAAATCTGGCTGGGGCGGGAGGACTCGAACCTCCGAATGCAGGAATCAAAATCCTGTGTCTTAGCCACTTGACGACGCCCCAAAATATAAAAACCTAATCCGCATTAACGCGCTGAGGTTCTCTGTTTTCCAACCCTCACTTCCAAGCTAGAAAATGAGCACCTCTAATAATTTGATCTACCCCTCTGGGTCATATAAGGGAAGAGTGGTCGCTAACGCAACATTTCCTCAGGATATAATTCGGATAAACTGACAACGCTTTCAGCTAAAAACAGCCTGAAATCCCCTCTCTCCAACCGGGCATACGCATTGTTCGCTATTTCGGGATTGTCGAAAATACCAAAGACAGTGGAGCCGCTTCCTGAAAGAAGCGCCCCCTTTGCTCCCAAAGCAAGCATATCCTTTTTAATCCCAGAAAGGCCCGTATACTCTTGAAATACAACGGGTTCCAAATCATTGGACCACGCTGCCCCCAATTGGGCAAACTCCGACTGCAAAAGAAAATTTTTCAAAATGCTAATATTATTTTCCCTCTTTGTCAACTTCAATTTTAGATTTCCAAAAACCGAGGCCGTGGAGACAGCAAACCCGGGGTAAACCATTAAAATATAAAATCTAACAGAACTTTTGACGGGTTCAAGAATTTCTCCCCGACCTCGCCCAATTGCGCAGGGTGAAAACAGGAAAAAAGGCACATCGGAACCCAGCTCGGAAGCCATCGAAATCAATTCTTCTCGCTTTAATTTCAGGCCCCACAAAAAATTAAGTCCCAACAAAACTCCGGCAGCATTTCCACTACCTCCACCCAACCCTGCTCCATGCGGAATATTTTTATTTAAGTGAATTTTTGCGCCCTTGCATCGTTCAGGAAAGCGGGTTTGCAAAATGTGAGCGGCCTTAATGACAAGGTTCCCTTCATCATTGGGAATATCAGGTTGGTTGCAGACCAATTCTAATCCGCGCGAAAGACACTCTATTTTAATTTCGTCACACCAGTTCACCATCTGGAAAAGGGTTTCGAGCTCATGAAAACCGTCTTCACGCTTGCTAAGAATATGAAGCCCTAAATTTACTTTGGCAGGGGTCTTAAAAGAAATAGTGGGTGTCATCGACTTTCCTGAGCAGTTAAGGGAAGTTGAAATGTATCTGCAGGCAACCCTTGATTGATAACCGGGTTTTTATATTTCACTCGAATGGTTTCCTGCTTTTCGGGAAATGATAACGTGATCAAATGAGGAAAGTCATAGCCCTCTACTTTGGCGTACTCCTGCCATAGAACCGAATAGACGGAACGTCCCCCTAGCTCACGAGTCATCTCAAGAGGGAGTAGAGTCAAAGCGGAAAACTGAAGGGTCACACTTCCTCCCCTTTGCAAATCAGTCAATTGCAGAATGTATCGTGTCCGATCAGAATTGAGACGCGAGTCCAAAACCTCAAGTAGCTCAAGTCTTGGAATATGGCCGACAAAAATTCTAAGGTGTTCGTGAAAATCCACCTGGGTTCCCAGCATTCTCTCCATCAGAGATTCCACTTCCGCCCCGGAATAAACCCTGCCTTTCGCTGGATCAAAAAACACAGTCCTGCTCTCATGATGGATAAAAACCCCCAAAGCCTGACCAAATAAGCCATAGGTATCCACCCGGATAGACTCGTTACCCTGGACCAACAAGGATTGCCGGAAACTTTGCTTCAGCTTAGGACCCAAAAAGCTGGTACGAGTGAATGACTTGAGATTTTTAATTTTTTCGGCTCGGTCCACCTGCCTTTTTAAAACGTAACCGGTGGTGACCGAATCTTTTAAAAAATGCGGGGCAACCGGTTCAACACGAGGCTGACACCCCGAACTCAACAATACGAAAAGTAGGAGCCTGAAAAAATAAGGATAGCTTGTCACGCGCGTTAACAGGTAGGAGTTCAACGGGCCTTCTTAATAGCTCTGCTGCAAAAGCCTTTTTGCTTTATCGATTTTATTCTTGAGTGTTTGCGGATCCGGCATTTCTCCACCCGGATCTTCTTTAGGATTCACCGTGAGAAACAGGCTGTTTCTCCATGCTCCGCTGGCTTCATCATAATTTTCCAGAGAGAACAGAATATCTCCAAGATGGTCATAAAGAACCGGGTCTGGCTCGGTGTAGATCAATGCTTTCTGAATTTGCGTTAAAGCTTTTTTCGGTTCGCCTTTCTTGAAATAAATCCAACCCAGGCTGTCCAGAAAATAACCATTGCGCGGCTGAATGGTCAGGGCTTTTTTCAAATGCTCAAGGGCCTGATCAAGGTCATACCCTTCCAGCGCATACATGTATCCCAAAAAATTATGCGCGTTGGAGTGCAAAGGATTTAACTCAATCGCCTGTCTCATATTTTCAATGGCACCTTTGTAATCCCCTGACTTTTCCATCAAGGCACCCAACTCAAAATAGTAAGAGTCTTTCTGAGGGTTCAAGGTCAAAGCCTTACGCATAGTTACTATGGCTTTATCATCTTCATCCTGGGCCATGTAGGCCAGTGCCAGAGAATGTTGAAGCTGGTCATTCTCCGGTTCCATTGCGACGGCCTCATTGAGCAGAACCACCGCATTTTGTGTCTTCTTCATCAAGCTATAGAGCCGAGCTGTATAAAGGAGAATATCCAGCGATTTCGGTTCCAGCTTCCTGAGTTTTTCAAATTCTTCAACAGCCTTATCCAAGCGACCATGAGTTTCATAAATCCGGGCCATGAGAACATGCGGGTCTTTGTAATCGCGCCCAGCCAGTACAAGCTGAAACTCGTCCAACGCTCTCATATAAAGAGTTTGTTCAAAGTAAATTGTCGCGATGCGCATGTGGATATTAGGTTGTTTTGCCAAGCCAGAGGGAATGGTCTGAAAACCTTGAGGAGGGTTATGATCCAAAGCACCTGAAGAGTGAAGCAGTGAAACCCGGTTTTTAATATATTCGTTATCCGGCGTCAGCTTTAACAAGAGCCCGTATTCTTTCAACGCCTCCATTGTTCTGCCCTGACGTTCAAGCACCCACGCTAAATGGTGTCGGGCCTGAAGCAGGTTGGGTTTCAGGGAAACAGCTATTGCGAGACTCCGCTCGGCATCCTTCAACTGGTCGGCCCGTAAATAGGCACGGCCCAGATAAAATTGCACCAAAGGATTTTTGGGCTCTACCAACGCCCCTTTTTTATATTCTTCCAAAGCTTGATCAAATTTCTCAAGCCCTTCCAACAGGTCTCCTTTCAGTAACAGCGCCCGTGCATTGTCAGGAGAAGTCTGAATAATCCTGTCATATTGCGTGATGGCTTGTTCCGTCTTTCCCTGACCAGCCAGAATATCTGCGAGGATCATCAAAATTTCTTCATTCTCGGGAAAACGCGACAGCGCATTTTGACCGGCTCGAACGGCCTCATCCAATTGACCCGTGCGGAGCAACAGACGAATCCATTTTTCCTGGAACCTTTCTGTTTCAGGATCATGCTGGACCACTTCCTTATAATGCGAAGCAGCCTGTTCCAACTGGTAACCTTTTTCTGCATTCAAGGCCATCAGGTAATGGTAATAAGAACGTGGATCTCGCGTACCCAATGTCCGCGAAAGTTGTTTCTTCTTTTCGAACGACCGTACCGCATAAGAAGAGGACAAGTCAGTGCTTGTAGAACTGGGGATATCAGACATTGTCGTGCAGTTCGCCAGGAACAGGAGCACGAACAATATTCCCCATGTGCGTGAAAATTCTTTCGTGACTCTGCAAACGGACTTTAATTCACAAGCTTTAACTATCATCTTCTGGGTTGTCCTAATTATTAGAAATTTTTCTTAAAAGCCTATCAGGCTGCCGGCTTAAACACAATACTGTTTAACAACGATTCCCCTGCTCTGCTGTTTATTTCCTGCATAATTTTTATTTTCAACGGCTCTAAAACCGATACCCACTCTTTACCCTCTACCTTTACATGGAGTGTCCCTCGTGTCACCTTGTCAATCGTAGAAACCCCTGAGATTTCTTTTCCCACCACCAGGTTCCAATGATAGGTCAACCACTCTTTTTGGTTTTCCTTGGAAAACACTTCATCGGGAAGGGATTGAAAAAGAACCGACCGGATTTCTGACCAGTTTCTGCTAGAGCTTTTTTTTAGTTTTTTATCCATATACAGAACACTAGGGAAATGGTTTGACCCGGTATTTTATTTTAGCTATCTTAGCGACCAAGTGAAAGTTATTTCTCCCCCACTCGGCGTGGGGCCAGTGTGCAATCGCTTTCTTTGGCTAGCAACGGATTAACTCGGCTGAATAGAACCCTTGCCAACTGCCTCCCCTGTTAAGGGGCTTGGGGCCAGTGTGCAATCGCTTTATTTTTCTAGCAACGGATTAACTCGGCTGAATAAAGCCTTTGCCAACTGCCTCTCTTGATAAGAAAGGGATTATGAGCACGCACAAAGACGCATTGCCTCACTCCGCTTCACGGGTGACCCAATTGGAACAACGGGTCGAGCAGTTGGAAACCTGTTACAAGATCACTTCTCTAATAAATTCCGAACTGAATCTTGCCAATCTTCTCGACACCATCATGAATGTTGCGAAGAAGGTCATGAATGCCGATGCCTGCAGTTTAATACTGGTTGATGAAGATACAGACGAACTGGTGTTTCAAATCGCCATAAGCGAGGTGGGTGAAAAACTTAAAACCATGACCCGACTAAAAATGGGAGAAGGCATTGCTGGCACCGTAGCCCAAACCGGCGAGCCCATCATTATCGAAGACGCCTATCAGCACCCAAAATTCAATCCAGCCTTTGATAAACAATCCGGATTCCAAACTGGTTCTATCTTATGCTCGCCACTTAAGGCTAAAGGTAAAATTATTGGAGTCTGTCAGGTAATACATGGCAAAAAAAAGGGCCTGGTGTTCCAACAAAGCGACCAGGAACTTTTTCTGCTGCTCTGCGACAGTGCCGCCCTGGCAATCCATAACGCCCGTATGCATCTGGTCCTTATGGAAAATCAGCGCATGGAAAAAGACATGGAGTTTGCTCAATCGGTTCAGGAAAGTTTTTTGCCAACCTCTACTCCTCAACATAGCAACTTCACCTTTGCCGCTCAAACCCATGCGGCCCAAGTAGTGGGAGGCGACTATTACGATTTCATCCCTTTTGATAACGAACTACTGGGCATTGTATTGGGAGACGTTTCCGGCAAGGGAGTTCCCGCCGCATTGCAAATGGCTCGATTGATGAGCGATTTTCGTTACATTTCGCAAGTCGACCAGGAACCCGCAAAGGTGCTGGCCCAGGTCAATAACACGCTCTGCGAAAGATCCTATCGCGGCATGTTCACTACAGCAGTGTTCTGCATTCTTGATATGAAAACAAAAAAGCTAAGCGTCGCCAATGGTGGCCACCTGTCGCTTCTTTTAAAAAGAAATGACTCTATTCAGGAAATCGGCTCTGCCAGTGGAACCCCTCTCGGAATCCTACCCAATATGCAATACAAACAGGAAGAATATGTCCTGCAAAGTGGAGACCAGATACTTGTTTTTACTGATGGTGTGACCGAACCTAAAAACAAACAGCAGGAGGAATTCGGAACAGACCGGTTGAAGAATCTGTTCTCCAACAATACTGCTTCACCGGAAGAATTCCTACAAAACCTGGAAACCTCCATCAAACAATTCATCGGCGATGCTCCCCAATTTGACGATCTCACCTCCCTGACCTTCAATGTCCTATAAGTATCTCCCCTAAAATCCATAGATTTGGTTCCCCAATGGCCTCGCTCAAACGATCGCTGAGATGGTAATCGCAGTTCCCAACCCAAAAAGACCTTTTTGAATCAAAGAGCCCTTGCCCATTGCCTCCCACGCTAGTGGGTGATATGATTGAATTAACGGGGGTTTAATCTTCATCTCAATAAATTTAAATTTAAAATCAGCGAGGATTTATGACCCAGCCGATTAAGCTTTCGATTCCGGGGAATCCAAAATATCTGGGATTGATCCGCAAAGTTTTGCAAGAGCTCTTGGACAACCATGATGTGCCCGATGACACCGCCAGACGTTTGATCCTTTGTGTGGATGAAGCTTGTGCAAATGTTATCAAGCACAGCTACGAAGGCCCCTGCGAAGAACCCATCGAGGCGACCTTCACCATTGAAGGCAATGACTTTAAGGTACAGATTCGCGATTACGGCAAACAATGTGATATTGGCCAGATAAAACCACGTGATCTGAAGGATATAAAACCGGGCGGACTGGGTACTCACTTCATGAACGAAATTATGGATGAGGTCAGCTACTGCACCAATCGGGCCAATGGCACTTTGTTGACCATGATAAAAAAATTAAAAACGGGACTGACTACGACACAAGATAAGGGTGATGGGTAACTTATGAGCATAGATTTAAAGCTGGATAAGACCGGGGATGCTGTGACGGTATCAGTAACCGGCGATATTGATATGAGTTCTTCGACAAAAATGCGCGATGCTTTGGCTCCCCTATTTCAAAACAACAATAAGGTTGTTGTGGTGGACTTATCTGGAGTTTCTTATATTGACAGTTCAGGCATTGCCACTCTTGTAGAAGGGTTGCAGTGGAGCCACAACAGCAAAAACAAATTTCGCCTTGCAGCTTTATCTCCCGGCGTCAAAGACGTATTCGAGATCGCACGTCTGTTAACTGTATTTGAAGTTTTCGAAACAAAAGAACAGGCTTTAGCCCCTTAGCAGGGGAGGCCTTTGCGCAAGCTGAAAAAACAAATCCCCCCAACCCCCTTCGAGGAAGGGGGAGCTTTAATGGACCCCTTTACTCCGAAGATGGACTGGGGTGATTTAGAACCTCTTGCGTAATATTTGAGCCTGGTGAGTTGAGGAAGTTCATGGTCAGATCATTTTTCGGATTTATTGGGAAAAGAGGATTCGAGTTTGTTGATGTCTTTGAAAGTTTTTTCAAGGAAATCAGCGGGCTATACAATCTCACCCGCGAAACTTTGTATTGCACCTTCATCGAACCCTTTCGCGGTAAACCCATTAAATGGCGTCCTGTATGGACGCAGATGGAAGAGGTTGGAGTCAAGTCCACCACCATTGTTTTTCTGGTCTCGTTTCTGATCGGAGTCATCCTTGCATTTCAGTCGGCACATCAGTTGAGCCGGTTGGGAGCTTTGGAGTTTGTCGGTGCTTTAGTGGGCGTTGCGATTTTGCGTGAACTAGGGCCATTGATGACTGCCTTGGTCATGGCTGGACGAGTTGGAGCCGCGTTCACTGCAGAAATGGGAACGATGAAGGTTTCCGATGAAATACTGGCCCTCGAGATCATGGCATTAAATCCGGTTAAGTTTTTAATCACACCCCGATTTATAGCTCTTTTAATCATGCTCCCGTGCCTGACCATCATGGCAGACCTGATGGGTATTCTAGGCGGGTTTTTGATTGGCACCACAACGTTGGGAATTGACCCGGTGACTTATGTCAATAACTCACTCGACGCAATGGTGATTAAAGATGTAGTGACCGGGCTGGTCAAGAGTGCTGTTTTCGCTGTCATCATTGTAATGGTGGGCAGCTATATGGCCTTCATCATCGAAGGCGGCGCAGAAATGGTGGGGCAGAACACACGCACGGCAGTGGTGGTGTCAATGATTCTGGTGATCATTGCCGATTTAGTATTTACATCTTTATTTTTCTTTGTGACCTGAGATGATACGAGTCAAGAACCTGAGAAAATCTTTTGGCGAAGGCGACAAGCGAATCACTGTGCTGGAAGATTTCAATTCTCATATGGAAAAGGGACAAATCACTTCTATCATCGGTGGTAGTGGCAGCGGCAAGAGTACGGTCCTCAAACATTTGATTGGTGCTTATCGTCCCGACTCGGGAGAAATCTGGATCGATGGAGAAGAAGTCACTCAACTCAAAGGCGCGGCGATCAGTAGTGTCCGCAAAAAGTTTGGTATCATGTTCCAAAGCGGTGCTTTGTTCAACTCCCTGACGGTGGAAGACAATGTGGCCCTACCCATGCGGGAACATACAGATCTTAACGAAGGCACCATTCTTATCATGGTTAAGATGAAACTGGAGATGGTAGGACTAAGGGGAGCCGAGCACCTTAAACCAGCTCAGCTTTCTGGTGGCATGGTCAAACGCATTGCCTTGGCCCGAGCCATTGCTCTGGACCCTAAAATTGTTTTTTATGATGAACCATCGGC
>JAJDBH010000201.1 GCA_029261455.1 Nitrospinaceae bacterium | reverse complement strand
ATCTACATGGTTCTTACTTGTTGAATGGTGAGCAATACTACTACCATTAAAATTAGGGTGGTGACCCCAAAACCCAAACCCACTTTTTTCCCTATTGTCATATCTCTAAATTTAAACATTTCCACTCCCTAAAATAACGGCTCTGAAAAACCGTTAAATATAATCTCTCGTCAACACTCCTATAATAGCGAAATGAAGAAATGTAAGTAAGGATTGTCAGATCAAAATTGAGCATTTTTTCATCGTCTTCTTTTGGTTGAAAGAAACCATTCAACTTTATTATATAAAATGAATGAGACGTCAGCTCGCGACAATTTAATCACATCAATAATACCAGCTAATTCATGTCTACATAAATAAAAAGGTGTCACGAGAAAACTCATAATACTTTGATATAATGGCGCCAGTGGGAGGAATTGCAACCAGCGAGTAACACCGCCGACCTACTAATTGTGAATCGCAAGTTGCAGTATTATCGGGCGGTTTTGATTTTAAGTTGGTTTTCTTACCAACTTTATTTCTGAGAATTCAGTGCTCTTCCATTAACTCCATAGATTCAATCAGTTCTGCCCTTGGAGTGATTTTTTTTCATTCAGGCGTCACAAGCGGACAACTAATAAGGGGGGTAGGCGAGGTCATTTACAATTTGGAAACTGGTAAATGGTTAAGACTAATGGTGATTGAACTGAAATTCATATTCGCTATACATATTCACCCTCTCATATTGCGGAACAAGGTGGAACAAATAATTCAGCCGTTTTTTTGAGGGTTCTAAATTAATTTTCTTTGCCTTCTTTTTAACAGCTGTTTTTTGCTCCAGAACAAAATTCAGCCCAACTATAAAAGCTTCCGTTCCTTCCAATACCACCTCCAGCGGTTTAACAGGTTTTAATTTTAACCGTTTGATTTGGTCTGGCGCAATTTGTAGCCAATATTTTCCAATTGGAACAGCTTGAAACAGGTAGAACCCATCAAACTCACTCTTCGTTTTTAGCACAACTTCCTGCTCAGCGTTCACTAATTGCAATTCCACATTAGAGACTATTTTTTTTGTGTCTTTTGATTGCAAGAATACGGTTCCATCAATTTCTCCTGTAGGTGCAACAGGGAAATCCAACATAATCGGTTGCCCCGGCCGAACAACTACCTCATATCCTTCACGTAAAGGAACCAAAAAGGGGTCTTCCAGGCTGGAAATATCAAGAACAATGTTTGTAGGGCGAGTACTGCTCAATCCGGTCAATATGATAACCCCATCTTCATTGGTTTCTTTGTCCTGGCTCCCTTGTTTAAATTTAGCTCCTTCTATGGGTTTATCTCCTTCATCAAAAACCTGATTTCCATTTGCATCGATGAACACCCGGGCAGAGACCATTCCTGAACTAGCCATTCGATCAGAGCTATGTAACCAACTTCCTTTTCTGGGTTCGCGACCGAAACTATAGGTAAGGGATGAACCCATGGTGAAAGAGCCTTGATCGTCAAGGGTACTATCAACACCTATAGCAAATGATTCAAACCGTCTATTGACTCCTGCAGTAAGAGTTGTCAATCCATCTGTACCTAACTGTTTGGTTACACCAAGGTTAATGCTGAAATCCGGGCTCCAGTTGAAGTCCGTGGATAAAGAGGTGCTAGACAACAAAGCCTCTGGTTTTATCAAATAATCTAGAGAGCCTCGTAACTTTAGCCCCATAATGCGTCCGCTTAACTGGAAAGAACCCGTCGCTGATGTGACCGTTTCAATGTCGCTCCCTTGAGTCATTGACCAGTCTATTGTATTCGAAGCGGAAGTATTGAACATAAAAACTGAAAGACGATTGCTTACATCAATTTGGTCCACGCCTTCCTCTCTCCTTTCAAAGTTTCCTGTTAACGACCATGGAATACGTGGGATAACCCCAAATGAAGGAAAAGAACTTTCCAACCGCATATTTGAGCGGTTGAGAACAATGGTGGATTCATTATTCTCTCGCTCACTTTGAAAGTCAAAAAACCGGGTGTGTTCTAAAAAAATACTCATGCCCTTTAGTTTTGTCAGTACTGCCGCTTCTATAGCTGTTCCACCATCATCATTTTTAGTCATATCAAAACGTGATAAGGAACCAAAAATTCCTGTCCGAACACCCATGGTGCCAAAATAGCGTCGTCCGCTCTCCAGTGCAAAGCTGGATAAACTCCCTGTTAATGAAAACTGACGATTAATGCCATGTTGAAATTCAGTAACGAAGCGAGCTTTTCCATCTCCTGTAATAGTAGTAGCAGATTCATCCTCATCGCTCACTTCGAACAAATTCCTATTCTGGAGAGTGGTAGAAAAACGAAAATAGGTTTTGCCTGGAGGTGCTTGATCTGAACCCACGTTATACTGCTGAACTTTTTCACGTTTTTGACCTTGAGGACCATAAAGAACCACACGGATAACATTGGATCCAAATAGCAGAGGAACATCTAGAAACTCATAACGCCCATCGGCATTAGGTTCGGTTTGAACATCGAGCAAAATTTCATTTCGATAAATTTCTGCCTCCCACCCGACCTGTAATTCTCCGCGCAGATTGATACGGTCAAACTCAGATTCCTGAAGCAGAGGAAAACTGGAAACCTGAAGCCCGGCCCCCGGTTTACTGTTTGCAATTAAGGGCACTTGAAAACTGAAGATATCACCCATAGAAACCTGGCTGACATTTAAAGAACCAAATAGTTTGTTTTCCGAATCCTGCCGCCCCATTTTTAGACGCATAGTAGAAATCGGATCATCTCTGTCTCCAGCTACAAACAATTCTGTGTTCATAAACAATAGATCACCACTGACTCGGGTACTGGAATCAGTGGTGAGTATTTTTGTGTCATTGTCAAAGTTGAAATCAAAACTGGAGTCCATGGCGGGCCAACTGAGTAAGCTATAGGGAGCAACTTTTTGCGGGTAAGCTGTTTTCTTGAGGCCTCTATCCCCGAGACGAGCATAGGTTTCTTCTCGTCTGAGACGGTCTTCAAAGGGAAGAGTTTCTTCCGAACTGACCTCTACCTGCAATCCTGAGAGGTCAAACTCAAAACTTACAGGCAGCCATTCTCTCAACAATGTGCTGTCGACAAAAATATCTCCAGAATCAAGAAATACCAGGCTTGGATCAAAGCTGGCTGATTTTCCTTCAATTATAATTTCACTCTGAGCCATGTTAAGAAAAAAACGCCGGTTTTCTTCAATAAACCAACCCTCTGCCTGTTTTGTAGTTGGATCCACGTTGATAGCAAAATCCAGCATTGCAGCTACTTCACCTAGAGGGATATATAAACCGCCGGAATGGAGGTAGCCAATCATTCCATCACTTAATACATATTGGTCAAAGTGGAATTGTAAAACCAATAACTCAGCGGTAGCAGGGTCGAAGACACTTTCCTGACTTCCTTTGTTTTTTATAAGTTTTTGGGTCTCACTGTTGCCGCGAATAATGTCTTTAGGAGAACTAGTAGAGGGAGGAACTAATTTGTCAAGAACTTCCGAATTGGTGGCAAGCCCAACCGAGTTATCATTTTCGATGCCCGGTTTTGGAACGGTTTTCTCTTCTGCTTCAGCCAAGTGATGTAAAAAAGCAACGAACATCAGGGAAAAGCAAAATAGAAAAAAGCGCGCCGTTAACCGCATGAGTGTGTTTTTCTAACTCCGCAATCCGTTGATTTGTATCAGCCAATATATAGAAATAGCTCCCTGCGATTATAGATAATCTTCACTAGAAAAACTAATCTAATAGGGAAATAAAAATGGCCCCTGACATCTCCTCGGGCCACCTAATCGGGAATGTTATTTAGGCCGATAGATGGGAAGGGGGCGTGTGATATTTACCAGGGTATAGGGTATTAACCAACCAGAATTTCGTTTAAGACATGTAAGGCAGGGGGCCAGCCAAGTGATCATGCTGATGATAGTCTTGAAAAAAGGCTCGCAAGTTCTTAACTACTTATTAGGACAACCAGTGTTCCCGGCTTCAAAAAAGGTTATGATGATTGTTTTCAGGGCAGTTTTAACTGCCCTGAAGCCAAAACCTTTTTGCTTTCATTATGATCCTTATACGTTATATTCAGGAGTCCTTGCTTAAGCTCTAACCCTTTTGGAGGGGCCAAAAAAAGGTTTATTTTTCGGCTTTTATTGGGAGTGAATACAGCAACTCCGTTCAGACGACCGACCTCCGTCTCATCAGCCCCATTTTGAGGAGTGAACTTGATGGAGATATCACCAAATAAAGATTGATCACCCTGCCTGCTAATATTAAAGGAAAGACTTGATTTGTCTTCTGGCTTCTCGGGAGCATGAATCTGGAAATCTGCCATACCGGCTGTTGCCGAACCTTTACCATGTCGGACTATAACAGGAATGGTCACCCCAAAGATGGGAGTCAAAGAGATCTCTAGTTTTTCTTGCCCTGACGCCAATGACTCAATATCTTTTCCAGTGTCTTTTGGAGGTACTGTGCTAAACAACATGTGAGAGCGGTATTCACCTGGCAGTAGATCACTTTTTTTACGTAAAAGCAGTCTGATAGTCTGAGAGGCACCAGGTTCAATCTCAATCTGGCGTGGGGAATAACGAATAAAGTCTGCGGCAAATTGTTCACCAGGAAGAGGCTCTTTAACATCTTCATACCCACCAGTCTCGGTCATCCTCATATTTTTAAAACTTATCCGGTATGTAGCCTTTTCTTTCCCCTGATTAAGCAAGTGTATTTGAGCACTTCGAGTGCGCCCTTCAAATACGACACGCGTAGGGAGGACTTGAAGACCACCTTGAGCAGAAGATTGCTCGACAACTGTAGAGGATAGAAAAATAAAAACGGCCGTTAAAACTAGAGCCATCCAAGAGTTATTTTTTTCCAATTGCAAAAACCTTGGATAAAAGGAGAACAAAAAACTTTTCATTATAAGAGCCTCAAATAAGTACCAAACTATCTGTTATCAAAATGGGGAAACCTCACTTTACTATAAAATAAGGGTGATTTTAAAATTATTGTTGCACTAATCCGAATCCAAGGGGTGGGAACCCTCCCACCCCTTGGGAAATCGGGTCACTTTGCCAATTAATAATTAACAGTAACGGCAAAAGTTCCAGAATAGCTACCTGTTAATTGGGCAGCACCAACGGGAAGTACACCACCCACAAATATTGTATCAACACCAGTACCATCGAGGGTGCTACCTGTATTTTGCTGGGCAAGTGAGAGACTGGCAATCATAGGTGCACCTGTGCCGGTCAAGCTTATTGTAGCGTCAACGCTAGCGGTGTAGGAAGTACTTGGATCTCCAGCTACATCAAACTCAGCGCGGTTAGCAAGTGGGGCAATTAATGTGACACCAGAGGCACTCACTGCACCACCTGGAGTAACTGTAACTGAGCCGGCAGTCGTCAAGTTTGGAATGACTCCACCAAAACTCAAGCCAGCGGTATTGACAATGCTAATATTTGTTACAATCTGAGCACTTGCTGTTCCTGTGGTAGATGCTGCCATTGCATTGGTTGACATCATTCCGCAGATCAATAAACCAGCTGTGGCGAGTTTCAATAAATTAGTTGCTTTCATAAAGTACTCCATTACAATATTTGTGAAGATAGATGAGTCAATTTCTTGCTCATTTGTTTTTATTCACAGCCACTAGGCTGTGAAATGTATATACCGCTTAAAAAATAGCCTCATAGCAACATTTAAGCGGTAAATCCTTTAGCCGGGTCGACCTTAAGAGTTGGCCCGGTTATCGTATTGGTTTTAATTTCCTGCCTTTTTGCATTCATTTATATTTCTACGATTAAAAATGTATGGTAATCATCTTGAGGGTTTCAGCCCCTCCGCCTTCACTAGACCCGTCAGAATTTTGAAGCGACCCGCCTAAATTAACCGTACTCACTCCATCCGAGTCGAATTGAGCTATAACCATATTTTCTGTTTCTGTAGTGGTATCTGAACTTTCAGTATCTGTTTCTGATGAGTCTGATTCACTTTCAGCATTTGTCTCTGACGATCCAGCTTCTGAGTCACTGTTTTCAGACGTCGTAGAAGTACTCGTAGATGTACTAGTGAAGCTAACAACAACGGACGTGTTAGGTGTCCCTGAAATGGTAAAACCAGTCACTACATTATTTGAAGATTGTGCTACCACTCTCGGCCTGGTTTTCGCTGAAGTAGTACTCTGAGTAGCAACACTTGTATCTGATTCGGAAATTGCAATGGGTATAAAATTCCCAGGTTGTATTTGTTGTAGTTTAGGTTTTGTGGTTATGACGATTGCCACGGGTGCCTCGATAGTGGCACTTGCCTGGCCAGTAACCGCAGCCGCAAACAACGAAGTTGCAAGTATCCCCCACTGAACCAGAAGCATGAGCACCAGAATCGTATGTTTCCTGTGCCACAATTTATTTTTCATCCCGATTAACTTCATAGTATTAGCTTGCAATCCATTCCGTAGAATTAACGATCTAAAAATATTTATTACTATTTGAATCAGCATTCATAAGACTTATGAGCAAATACTATGCCAATAAAAATGTGGCTTCTTAACTCCTTAATTAGTAAAGGTTTTCAAAGTCACTAAAATTCTTTGCCACGTAATTCGCCTAGGATAATTTACATTTACCTCATAGATGGTCATAAAATTGTTTACTTAATTTGGTAATCTAAAAAAAACGATTCAAGCTTCTAAAGTCTTATTTTATAAGTCAATACCTTTAACATCAGTTTAGGTAATCCGCATACAAAGGAAATGAACCAACATATCTTCCTCCTCGTTGACCGGGGTTCACTAGCAAAGTTCCGCCGATTAAAACCGTGGCCTTTCCATTTTGACCCAAGCGACCGACCAGAGTTCCCACTGGCACTGGAGGCTGATTAAAAGGGAGGTATACGGTAAGACTGGAAGCCTGAAGGTTGCCACCGAATTGTCCCGACAACACGATTTGACTTGGAAGGGTTATCACAAACGATTTACCGGGTTTGCCCTTAACTACAAACTTAGCCGGGCCGTATATACCGCCCAAGTTAGGACCACCAAAAACCGTTTTATTTCCAGTGACTGGGGAGATGACAACTTGGGTCACATGATATTGTTGGGCCGCGACTATTCCAAACCTTAGAGGACGCTTCCTTTTAATAGTTAGTTTTTTCTGCTTACACTTTCTTTTCCCCTTCCTTCTTTGGCAGTCCTCATCTTTATCCTTATCTTTGTCTTTGTCCTTATCACCATTGTTAGAGGCCAGCCGCAACCAAATATTTTTATTGGCTATTTCTTGGACTTGCTGCTGATTAAACGTTTCCAACTGTGGAAACGTGTTAGCAACTAATCCGTTATATGCATGAAGGGGGATAGGGAAAAAGGAAAATACTAAAACAATGTTTACTGCCAACACTGTCTTCAAAGTAACTCTCAAGTGTGCTATCACAGAAAAATAGCCTTCAAAACCTGCTTTTTCCTCTTCAAGTGAGGTGAATTTCATTTGAACTCTTTTTCCAGCTTGAACATGCTAAATAGAAAACCTTATATATTGATGAGATACCCCACATATGGGGGTAACTTAAGTTTTGAGGCTACACCCTTATATCGGCTGTTGCAATAGACTCAATGTTACAGTTCTGTGAAGATTTACATTGGGCGATTTAATTTTTGATAACTTGTATAAATATTTGATATTTATACAGTAACCAGAGTTAAAATCTTATTTCGTGAAATTAAAGTTACACCTTTAGGTGTAGTTTAATGCAGGAAGTCGCCCATACTTTATCTACAAAATTTCCCGCAATAAAGCGGTAAAATTTTTAGAGGCTACACACATATATCGGTTTTTACAGCAGCGCCAATGTTACAGTTCAGCAAAGATTTATATAGGATGATTAAATTTTTGATAGCAAGGGTAAATATTTGATATTTAGACGGTAAATAAACTTAAATGCTTCTTTCGTGCAATTAGAGTTAATCTTTAGGTGTGATTTTATGCGGAAAGTCGCCAATACCTTATCTACAAAATTTTCCTGTATAAAAGAGGAAATGGTTGATCAGACTGCGGTAAAAACTCTATCTGCAAAATGTGAAGATTGGCTCTGCTTATGGGAGGTATCCCCAAGAGGTATCAGTGAATATATTTACTGAATGGATGGAGGGTATACGTTTCAAGTACCCGTGGAACAGATGCTACTAATAATTTATTGAAAATTGAGATTCTCTCTTCCAGACTTCGCATAAGAATTGAAGATTTGGATAAGGAATTCCGTTTTCACGACCCGAGGAACTACTGATTAACAATCCGTTTTTTGCGATAGAGACAAAGGTTTCCGGCTTGTCGTTGCATTTCTTCTGGCAAAGGATTGGGGCAGGGTAGAGGCTGACCTTTTTCTAGCTGGTGCTTGATCGTATGGATGGCAAGTGACACGAGTGGATGGTTTTCAGAAGCCTAAAGGAGTTCTCCTGAAATAAATTTACTGCTTTGTACTGATGGCGATCTAGGGGGTGACAGCGGTGTGTCGACTATGGATATAATCTGCCACGGCATCAAAGTATTCGATATATTGTGGAGCCGGGAAATCGGCTTTTCTGAGATGTGATTTGGCTCGGTCAATATAAAAGCGAGCGAGATTCACAGTGTAGTCGATGGATTTATGTTTGTGCATATGCTCAACGACATACTGCAAATCTTTATCTGTGATGTTTTCGTTTTTGACGAAAGCTTCTAATTCTTTTTTTAGAGACCGGTCTGCCTTGTTATAAAGGTGGTGCAGGGGCAGGGTGACATGCCCTTCTTTGAAATCGGGTCCCGGTGGTTTGCCCAACACGGCTTCATCGGAATCGTAGTCGAGGGCATCATCCATCAACTGGAACGCCATGCCAAAGTCATCGCCAAAAGAGATGATGGCGGTTTCTTGCTGTTCGGTGGCGTTTGCCAAAAGTCCTCCGAGTCTTGCGCTGACAGAAATCATGGACCCAGTTTTACGGTGGATGACTTCGAGTATATGTTTTTCGCTTACTTTGATATTGCGGGCTTCGGTATACTCGTGAATGCCGCCTTCGACTAGAATTTTGGTGGCTTCGGTAACAGCTTGGATAATTTTTCGTTCACAATCCTGGGCCAAAATCAGAATAGCGCGGGAGATGAGAAAGTCGCCGACCAATATGCTGGCATCGCTTCCCCATTTTGCATTTACGGTTTCTTTTCCGCGACGGACAGTGGTTTCATCGACAACATCATCGTGGAGCAGGGTGGCGGCGTGAATGTATTCGACAACACAACCATGTTTAACAACGGTGTCATCGGCTTCGCGTCCGCAGAGTTTGGCGCCAAGAAGGGTGAGTATGGGGCGGATACGTTTTCCACCACAACTCATCAGATAGGAACTGATTCCTGGAATCAGAGGTACATCTGATTTATAGTTCTCATTAATCGCCTTTTCGACCCTGGCGAGATCGCTTTTTAAATCTTGTGTGACGTCTCTGAAATCCATATCAAACCTGAATGCCAAGCCACTCTACGGCTTGACCCTTATTTATGCTTAATCGGGAAAAGCCCCGCTAGTGGGCTGTTTTTTAATCCGTTATTCTTTGGAAAGGCACTAGTTTTATTGGAATTTCACGGGTTTGTCAAGGCATTTATGGCAGGGCTTAGGTTGTGATATGCTTGCATTTGCGTACCTTATTGAACTTAGGGCTGTTTTCAGTTTTGAAGCCGGATGATTACTTGCCAGATATCGGGTCATTTCTCGTTTTGGAGCCGCCATGCTCGATTTAAGAGCAGAGAAGGAATATAAAAACAATGAGTAAGGTTACGGTTATCATCCCAACATTCAATCGTGGCTATTGTCTGGCTGAGTCGATTCAGTCGGTACTGGATCAAAGTTTCACCGATTTCGATTTGATGGTGGTGGATGACGGATCAACGGATAACACACCCGATATCATTAGCCAATTTCCAGGTATTCAGGAGATTAGGTTAGAGGAAAACCGGGGAGTTTCTTTTGCACGTAATCAGGGTATTGCTGCGGCTAAAGGGGAGTGGATCGCATTTCTCGACTCGGACGATTTATGGGAAAAGAAAAAACTGGCTACACAAATGAAGTGGGTAGAGAGTCACTCGGATCATCCTGCTATCTACACAGATGAGATATGGATACGCAACGGAGTGCGAGTGAACGCGATGAACAAGCACCGCAAATATTCCGGTGATATTTTTCGTTATTGTTTGCCGCTTTGTATTGTCAGTCCATCATCGGTGTTGTTGCATGCTGAGTTGTTGTGCGAGGTCGGGGGATTCGATGAGTCCATGCCGGTCTGTGAGGATTATGACTTGTGGTTACGCATCGCTAAACGATTTCCTTTTCATTTTATTGAGGAGAAGTTAATCGTAAAACGGGGGGGGCATGAAGACCAGTTGTCGCGCAAGTTCTGGGGTATGGATCGCTGGCGGGTTCATGCGTTGGAAAAATTGTTGCAAGAGAATAGAATGAATGAAGATCAAAAGGATTGGGTGGTGGCGATGCTTATAGAAAAATGTGGGATTCTTGCTAGCGGCTATGGCAAGCGGGGTAAAAGCCAGGATGAAGAGTATTATCGGAATCTTGCAGCTAAATATTCAGGTCTTGTTGAAGGGCTTCTTAAATGATGATTAGGTTGATGAGTGTCCTGCTTGTTCTTTTGGTTTTACCGGAAGCTGTCTTTGCCGAGTCACGACCCGATGCAGTTTTCAAGAAAATCCGCGAGACCAGCCTTGCTATTTTACAGGAATCATATAGAAGCGAGCGGGCATTTTTGCGTGCGGGGGCTGCACGTGCGGCTGGAGAGTCTAAGGATGCAGAGCTGGTTCCTCTTCTCAATAAGGCGACAGAGGATGTTTACCCCACAGCTCGTTTGTTTGCTTTGCAGGGATTGCAGAAGGTCTCCCGTACTGATGCGTTGAAAGCGGCACGCAGGATGACGAGAGATACTGATATTTGGGTTCGCAGTGCGGCGGTTGAGATATTGGGTGATGAAGGCGGGACTAGCAATGAAGTGCGGAAATTTTTAATGTCCTACGACGTGCCGGTGCGCATGGCGGCTTCTTCCGGACTGGTGAAACGCGGTGAAGGCAAATATCTGGAAGAGGTGCTGGAGTCACTCACTCACCCTATTCCAGTCCGTAGGTATCAGGCGATTGGTTATCTTGGTAAGATTGGCACCGAGGCAGTTTTGCCTCATCTATCGAAATTATTCGATCATGCTGAACCGGAGATGGTGTTTTACAGTCTCAAAGCCCTCGAAGGTAAAACAACGCCTGATATGCTGCCGAAACTCAGAGAATTGATCTTGCTGGACAATGCCTCCATTCGCCAGGCTGTGGCATTAGCGATGGGTAACCTTCGTGAAGCTGAGCCAGATTTAATTCCCTTATGCGCTGATAAGGATGGAATGGTGAAATTGTCGGCAGCATTGGCACTGAACCGTATGGGGTCTAATTCTTGCCAGATTGTGTTTGAAGAACTGTTAAAGCATTCTGATTACAGTGTGCGAAGTTCGGCGGCGAGGGTTCTGGGGGAGTCGACGATTCCTGAGCGCGTTCGCTTATTAAAGTTTGCGTTGGAGGATGAACACTCACGGGTGCGCACTGCAGCGGTAAGAGCAGTGGGAATGATGGGTGGACCCGAAGCTTTCCCGATACTAGTGGAGTTGTTGCAAGATTCGCTGCCAGTCGTTCGCACCTATGCGGCTGGCAACCTGATACACCTTCTGAACTAGCCCAATCTATTTAGACTCAACCTTCGCATCTTGATTCGTAATTAAGTTTTAAAATCTGAAAAATGGAGATTAATTATGGAAACATTGGACGCTATTTATCAGCGCCGTTCTGTCAAGCAGTATGATACTCAGCACAAACTTTCTCCAGAAGAAGAAACCAAACTTCTTGAGGCTGCAATTCAGGCTCCTACCAGCTTCAATATACAGCATTGGCGATTTGTGATTGTACGCGACCCTGAGCTGCGTTTAAAAATTCGTAAAGAATTTGGTAACGATCAGGCTCAAATGACGGATGCTTCTCTGCTGATAATCATGACTGCGGACACGAAGGCTTGGACGAAAGATCCTGAGCGATATTGGAAAAATGCCCCGAAAGAAATTAACGAATTACTGGTCAATTGGATGGGGCCCTTTCACGACGGTCGTGAGTGGTTACAGCGTGATGAGGCTCAGCGATCTATTGGTATGGCTATGCAAACTTTGATGCTGGCGGCAAAGTCGATGGGCTATGATTCTTGCCCCATGATTGGTTTTGATATTGAGAAAGTCGCAGAACTGATCAACCTGCCTGAAGATCATGTGATGGGCCCGATGGTGGCCGTAGGAAAGGGAACAAAAGATCCGTGGCCCAAGCCTGGTCAGTTGCCGCTGAGTGAAGTGGTCGTAGAAAATGGGTTTTGACGGAAAGCTAAAAGATTAAGTTGAAAAGCTATTGGCATTTACCAGACTAATGGGGTGGGCTCATAGGGTTATTATCTGGTTAACCGGACCCTTGATAGTTGATCTGGGCTTAGGTCTGCTTCCGACCCATAGCGGATTTTGAATTTTTTGAGTTCGCTAGCCTCTCACTCCTTCCATTAAAATACTATAAAGGCAGGGGCCTAATACGCTTAAATGGGTAAAGATGGCTGAATAGGAGGATGGAGATCTTTTCAATCAATAAATGTATCAATGGTTTCTAAGAACTTTGGTACATCAATCGGTTTGGTAAGGTATTCCTTGAAACCCATATTTAAAGCCTTTTTTATATCAACATCCATAGCGTCAGCAGTTAAGGCAATAACAGGAATATCTTTAGTCTCTTTCAACGTTTGCAGTTTTTGGAATGCGGTAAGGCCATCCATACCCGGCATATGAATATCCATCAAAATTAAATCAGGAGTTTCAGACTGCGCCAATTCAATCCCCGCCAGAGCAGTATAAGCGAATAGCAAAATTATCTCTCTTCGCTGGTTGAGAATCTGTCTTACCAATTCCACGTTTGCTGGAATATCTTCTATATAAAGAACCTTCTTTTTATTATTATTCGTTAAGGGCGGTTGCATTGAATCTGCTTTCTCTTCAACCTGGCTTGGCAGCGGAGCTTTAACGGAAACAGGAATATCTATATAAAAAAAGCTACCTTCACCTTCCTTAGTTTCAAAGCCGATTGTTCCATTCATCAATTCGATAAGTTGCTTGGATATTGTAAGCCCAATACCGAAACCTTCAAAATGTTCAGCTTCCACATCAAAACGTTAAAATGGTTTGAACAGTTTATCTTTCTTATCTTCTGAAATTCCATGGCCAGTATCTCTGATCCCTAAACGCCTCATGCCATTATCCTTTATCTCAAACGATACAATCACAGAACCATTAGGCTTATTGTATTTGATAGCATTTGAGATCAGGTTCAAGACAACTTGTTTGAATCGAAGTGGGTCTGCCTCAATGAAACAGCAATCATCGGGTATTTTCTGATACTCAAGAGATATACCATTCTCACCAGCTAGTGACTTGGAAAAAGAAATAACGTTATCCACTATGGGGGCCATATCCACCGTATCGATGGATAACTTTATATTACCGGACTCAATACTTGAAAGATCCAGAACTTCATTGATGAGTTCCAAAAGATGCTTTCCTGCTGAAGATACCATTCCGAGATTTTTCTTCTCAATATCGCTCAATTTACTATGAGCGTTCATTTCCAGTAATTGAGTAAAACCTAAGATAGCGTTCATCGGTGTGCGCAATTCATGACTCATCCGAGATAGGAATTCTGATTTGGCGAGACTGGCTTTTTCAGCCTCATCTTTAGCTTGGATCAAATCTTTTTGAATATTATGAATTCTGGTAATATCTCTAGCAATTTTAGATGCTCCAATTACCTCTCCCAAGTCATTTTTTATGGGAGAAACATTCATTGATACTTCAATAATAGAGCCATCTTTATGGATTCTTCGGGTCTCAAAGTTTTCAATTGGTTTCCCTGATTTTATTTTTCCAAAAATATCATCTAATTCGTTTTTATCTTCATCGGGAACAATTATAGAGATATGCTTTCCTATAACTATGTCTTTTGTATAGCCATAAAGTTTTTCCGCGCCCTTATTCCATGAAAGAATATTGCCATTTAAATCCTTAGCGATAATTGCATCATCCGTGTTTTCAACAATGGAAGCCAAAAGGGTTTTGAGTTCTCCCAAGTTCTGCCTAATTCTTTCTCCCATAAAATTAAAGGCTCTATTTAATTGACCTATCTCATCCGAAGATTGAGTATTCAGATGAAAGTCAAAATCATTTTTACTTATTTTGTTAGCAGCATTTTTTAAGGATAAAACAGGTTTAACCAGTTTCTGGATCAGAAAAATCAACGCCGCAAAAGAGAATAAGAACATTATGCCGAATATACTCAAAGTCGAAGTTTTAACCTGGCTTGCCAGCAAATTTTGTTCTTCTTCTATTTCCAAAAGCTCCTTTTTTTCGTCATTAATGATTGCATCGATTTGGCCAATTAGTTTCATTTCGAAACTTTCTTCAATCAATTGTTCAAACATATCTTCTACAGCTTGGTCACTTAAGTTCTCTTTTTTTAAATAGAATTCGAGTTGTTCAAATAAACCCTTTATTTCCACATCTAAATATTTAATACTTTTGAGTTCCTCTTCCTCTTCTTCTGCCCCTTGAACAAAAGCAATCTCCGCCTGGGTTTTTTTAATTAATTTTTCCAGGGTAATAAAGGTCTTTTCTTTATGGTAAAAATATTCCTCATCATTTTCGCCTAAGAGCTTTATTTGAGCAATTTCATTTGTTATCCGTTGCATGGATATTTTTAAATCCGACAATAAAACAGCCTGATCATAAGAGAAGAATACCCGTTTTCTTTTGCTTAAAATTTGATCGTTCAGATTGAGTAGATGGAATCCAAATACTGCTATCAGAATCAATGGTGTTATGAAAAAAAATGCAAATTTATACTTAATACTCATTGTCAAATTCAAATAATTTAAGATAGCAAATTGGAAAACTAAGGTTCTTCTACTCTAAAGTTGTCGAATTTTAATATTAGCCGCCCTATTTTTCTAAACTTTCCGAAGACTCCTTTAAACCTGAGGGAGCACTAAGTCCATGATCACATATTTAGGTGGCAGCTGTAATTTAATAAAGATCAAACTCATAAATCAGTTGGGTGATAACTCTGTGATTATCAGATTTATCGTTTAATCCAATAGGTGCTCCAATTCCCCATTCCCAAGTTCCCGGCAAATCCCAAACGACTCCAGGAGTCAGGAAGATTTGATTTTCATCACCACTGTTATGCCATTCGTTGGTCTGCCAGTTAAATTCTGTGGTCAACCTTATAGGGCCGATAGGCACAAAAACCCCAATGCCCCAATTCAACTCATTGGCTTCTGTTTCATCTTCATCCGGGTCCTCATGTCTCTTCTTTCGGTCTGCAAAGCTAACGCTCAAGCGGGTGAAGACCTGACTGTTATTAAATTCAGGAAAATCTTTTGCCAGAATCACAAAGGGTTCGTATTCATTAAAACCTTCCGTCAGCTCTTTGTCGATATTGCCAGCCGCAAACCCAATTTCGAACCCGACCGCCACATGGTAATTAGAATCAGAAATATTCATGAAGCTGTATTTGGTTGAAATTTCAAGGTCGCCAGAGCCTCGTGAGGTTATTCCAGCATCAGGGTTCCGGTTGACATGAGATTCCCAATCAAATCCTATTTGCCAAAAATCTGTTATGCCGTATTCGATGGATAAAGGTACTTTGAAGAGTTTGCGATTACTCCCATTGGAAAACGTTGGGGATAATTGCATTTGCACTTCGCCTTCTTCCTGCGGATATATCGTTTCAGTTTGGAAAACTTCATTTAGAGGTTGTACGTAAGTATTTTCTTCTTCTGCCCACGAATTGGGTGCCAGTAAACCTAGGCACAACCAGACTCCACTAAAAGATGTCAGTAATACTGTTTGAATTCTGGCTATTTTAAAAATGTTGCTAATTAGATACATAAAATTTTTTTTAGGAATATTGTTTTGCTTTTAGTACCGCAATTCCATAGTCCAAGACAGTATCAAAAATTGCAACGATATTATGATACTTGGCTTTACCTCCCACCCCCTCATTTCAGGGGAGAGGGAGGTGATTTAGAATCCCTCTTTTATTAAAAAAATAATATTTTTCAATGAGGCTTCAAATAAGGGGTGAAATCTTTTTGAACAAAATAACCTGTGGAAGATTTATCGAAATTGTAAAGGAAAGGGTTGAAAACTAAGTTACAGTGAAAAATATGGACTCTTAAAAAAGCACAAAACTCTTATTTTGTAGTTCCTCTCGGCGTGTGTTGGGGAACAAATTACAAAAGCGTTAATGTATGCTTTTGGCGGCGTTCTCAACCGGTCAACGCAACACTATAATCTTAAATAAAAAGATGGAGTGTTGTAAATGGCCTACAGAACCCGAATTAAATACACCTATGCACAGAAACAAGAGATATGGGATCGCTGGAAAAAAGGCGAGT
>JAJDBH010000200.1 GCA_029261455.1 Nitrospinaceae bacterium | reverse complement strand
CCGCCAATGGATTGAATATCAAAAACACCGCAATCATCGAGATCGCAATCTGTTCTGGAATGAATTTTGATTCCTCGTAAACCAATCTCCACACATTAAACCCTGCGACGGCACAAACGATCGAACCTATAATAAATACGGTCGGCGAACTGCCAATAAGATCCCCTGATCCGATGCGAATGTAGGCAACTACAGGAATGGCAATTGACCCGCACACTAAAAACATGCCCCCTAACCGTATTGCCCATCGAAATGAGGCGCCACCTTCCTTACCTATATTCGCCAAATAACGCCCAACCAGTATGGCCAACGGTGGAATCGCCGGCAATATGTAAGGAATCAGCTTAGATTTTGATATTGAGAAGAAAATTAAAATGAAAACTGCCCAGATCATCAAAAACCAAACTTCTCGATTTTCCTTTCGCTGACTCCACCCTCCGCTGAAGGCCATTTTCATCGACGCCGGCAGAAAAAACACCCAAGGAATAAAGCCTACTGGTAGAAAGACAAAAAAGAACCAAAAGGGCTGAACGCGATCACTGACATCGCTCAGATACCTCTCAAAATGCTCATGAATGATGTAGAAATTGAACCATTCACTGTATTCCAGCGCTATATGTATATGCCAAGGAAGAACGATAATGGCAAAAATCAACGTTCCCGAAATTAAATATAAATGGCGCAATTCTCGCCACTGATTGAGTAACAGCACCCACAGAAAAATAACTGCTCCCGGTATAGCAATGGCCATCAAACCTTTGGTCATTACAGCCAATGCAATAAGCAGATAAAAACTCCAGAAGCACCAGCGCCGCCCCGGACCGTTTTTTCTGCTTATTCCAACCAAAAAACACATTAAAGCAGCAGACATAAAAAACGAAACCGCCATATCCAGAATGATCAGTTGCCCCAATGCATAGTGAAGGAGTGAAGTTCCCAACACTAGAGCAGCCAACACCCCGCCCCTATACCCATAAAACTCCGAACCCGCCCAATAACACATTGCACAGGTTGCCAAGGCCAAAATTGCAGGCCAAAATCGCAAAGCAACGCGAGACACTCCTCCAACCTTAATGGAAACTGCCTGAAGCCAGTAAAACAGTGGGGGCTTATAAAAATAAAGAACACCATTCAATCTCGGAGCTACCCAATCACCCGTAGCAACCATTTCTCGAGGTATTTCGGTATATCGAGACTCATCTGGGTTGCCCAATGGTCGGCACCAGGAACTGCCCAGGTAAACCATCATCCCTATCAACAAAAGCACCCACAATTTTCCACTACTTGCAGTAAAGCGCTTCTCTTTACGGTTATTATTTTCCTCTACATCCATCAGTCAATATTCATCAAGTCACGATATTGGATCGCGACCTATGAACATCACTAGAGCAGATGCACATTACCGAGTGCTTATCGAAAGCGATTTATTTTAGAAATGTGCGAATCACATTCGCTACTCGATTAAGCTAAGTATACTTGATCGGGCACTGTTACTTTTATAATCAATTTTTCCCCATCAAGGCACTGCTCAATGTCCCCGTTTAACATTCGGAGATATGCGGCCACTATGGTCAAACCCAAACCAAAGTTGTTTGCATTTGAGTGCGCAGAGTCTTTCTGCCAGAATGGTTCATTCATTAGCTCCATATCATTTCCTTCCAGATCTGATGTTTGATTTTCAATGGAAAAACTATTTTTTTGGCAACCTATTGTGATTTTTGAATCTGCAGGAGAATGAGTTGCCGCGTTATTCATTAAATTATCGATAACGGCCCTGAGTAAATAGGAGTCACTCTGTATGGTTCCATGCTCTTTGCCTCCTCCATTAAAGCAGAAACGCCGTTGCGTTTGAGAATCAAAGGCCTTCATAGAACCCTTCATAGAAGATGCTATCGACACAGGCCCAACTTCAATCTGAAGGACACCAGATCTTTCCTGATGGATAGCGGTAAGAACTTCAATTACCTTACTCATGCGCTGACTTATTTCGGCGCCTACCTCAAAAACCTCTAGCGCATCTTCTTCTACCCTTTTTGCGTCATTAGCAACTTCAAGCAATGTTCGGAGTTCAGCGACAGGGGTCCTAAGCTCATGCGCTAAATTAGCAGAAAATCTTCGTTCCCGGGATATCGCCGCCGAGAGGCGTTCTATGAATTTATTGAACTTAACGATTAGCGGAAGTATTTCCGACGGCACATTTTCAACAGGTAATATAACCTCCATATTGTCAGGTCCAATATCCTCGGTCATTTGTGAAATTTTCACAACAGGTAATAAGACTCTCTTCACAATTTTTCGAACTAGTATTAAAGTCGCGCCTGCAAGAATTATCCCTGTAATATTTTGTGCCAATCCTAGCATTAGAATGACTCTCCTCAATTCAGTGGTATCTTCAGCAATTGCTAGATAAACACGGTTTTCTTGATCATTTTCGTTATACGAGGCGATATAAGCTTTCTCTGCTGGGGACAAATGAGCAATCTCAGCAAGATCCCCGGGGTCATCGAGGTCTTGCTCTTCTAGTTTTAGTGCAAATGATGTAAATATGACCCTTCCTTGGAGCTGACCATTCAATAAAATGGGTCTGGTCTCATTCATCCCAATATCAACAGGGTAAAATGGCAATTTTCCGCCTTGGCTGAATGACGCTGATCGAACAAGAGGCTCACCCTTATAGTCTCGAAGCTCGTAATAGGCAGCTCTTCCATTATCACTTTTACGAAAACTCTCAATATCCAGCTCGTGGAATTCACTTTCCACCTCACCATCAGGCATACGTTCCGTCTCAGCTATAAAATCCTCAGTAATCCTCAGCAACTGTTTATCAACTTGCGCGTAAAGAGCTTGCCTCATAAAAAAATAGACACCAAATGAACTGACCCCAAAAAGCCCTATTATGACAACGCCCAAATAAACCATTAACCGGTTTTGGATAGATGGGTGTTTATCAAGCATATTTAGGAAGTGGGCGATTCCAACAGATACCCTCTTCGAGGAATAGTGGAAATGATGTTTTCGCACCCTTGCAGCACTAGTTGTTTCCGAATATTACAAATAGCTGAATCTACTGCGTTACTTTTCAATTCAAGCGCATCATCAAAAACGTGCTCAGTAAGCTCCGTCCGTGATACAACTTCCCCAACTCTATGCGCTAGGTATTCGAGCATTTTGAGTTCACGTGGACGCAAAAATATTTCCGTGTCTTTTGACCAAATGCGTCCAGCGCGTGTATCCACCCTTAAATCTCCAACATTTAACTCAGCCGATTTTATCCCATACCGATTTTGAATAAGCTTTCTTACACGCGCCAACAGCTCCTTCCATGCAAAAGGCTTAATCAAATAATCATCCGCACCGTCTTCCAACCCCATTACTCTGTCCTCAATAGTTATCCGTGCGGTCAACATAATAATCTTACTATCGATTTCAGCCTTCCTAAGCTCTTTAAGCACTTCAAACCCATCCATTCCGGGCATCATGACATCAAGAATAATGACATCATATTCTACCTCTATTGCCGCATTAATCCCCGCCGGTCCATCTTCAGCGAGATCAATTATAAAGCCTTCTCTAGTGAACCCCTTAGCGATACTTTTTCTGAGCGGCTTAGAAT
>JAJDBH010000199.1 GCA_029261455.1 Nitrospinaceae bacterium | reverse complement strand
GAGCGCGATCAGACGATCGTCACCAGTGACCACCAGCGGGTTGATTTCCAGCATCGCCAGATCCTCTTCAATAAAACACTTGTAGAGGTTGATGAAAAATGGAACCGCTGCCTTGAGGGCACCACCGGTAAGGCCCAGTGCGAAGGCGATTTTTCGAGCCAGGTAAGGATGAACCCCAATGATCGGGTCAACCTGTTCGATGATAATTTGTTCCGGGGTGGACTCAGCCACTTCTTCAATCTCCATGCCGCCCGCCTGGGACGCCATGATCATGATGCGGCTGGTCTGCCTGTCGAGCAACATACTGAAATAGAGCTCGCGGGCGATGTCCGTGCCTTCTTCAATCCATACCTTGTTGACGAGCCGTCCTTCGGGACCGGTCTGGTGGGTCACCAGCGTCATGCCGAGGATTTTTTTAGCGTGCTGTTCGGCTTCCTTCGGGCTTTTGGCGAGTTTAACGCCACCACCTTTGCCGCGTCCGCCAGCGTGAATCTGTGCTTTGACAACGGTAATTTTGGTGCCGATTTTTTCAGCCGCTTTGGCCGCGTCCTTGGCATCGTGAATGAGAACGCCGTTGGGAACAGGAACCCCGTATTTGGCGAGCAGTGATTTACCTTGATATTCGTGGATTTTCATAAGGTCGCTTTTCAGAGATTTAGGTCATGAAAGGGAAGGCCGATTTTTATCATATGCCACCTGAATTGTCAAAAATTTTCATACTGGCCGTGCGCCAGAACCTCCTTGCAGGAGGGGGCAGATTGCAGGTCGTGGATCTTGGTAATTTTATTTTATAGATCATCACCATGAATTTCACGGGCCTTGCGACACACTGGCAACCTATTTAATGCAGATTTCAAATTTTACTGCCAAATAAAAAATAAAAGTATTTGATTAACTTTTCAGCAATACATGAATAGTTTTATTTAGAAGAAGAACACGATTACAATGTGAACCAGTACCCTTACGGGGTGCCGCAATGAAACTTAAAGCTCCCCTGACTTGGTTTGGATTACTTTTGCTTATCTGAAAATTTCGCAAGAAAAGGCAACGTCACGTTACTGGTGAGCCGGGAAATTATAGAGAAGGAAGGAAAGAAGATAATGGCGGAATTTTATCTGGTAAGTTGTAAAGCTTTCAACTTCTAGTCAAGTAAAGACTTGCCCCTCTTACTTTATCTTTATAGGAGATAGGAATGCTTCCAGTCATACATTATGATCCCGCCAGTGAAAAAACCAGCTTTGGCGACAAGTCTTTAATAGACCAGTGGAAGTCTGAAGAAGCAAGTTTGATCTGGGTTGACATCCACGGGATAAAGCCAGATGAAGAGTGCGATTTGCTTAAGGAATACTTTGGCATTAATCCACTGGCTATCTCGGATGCGCAAAGAGATAGGCACCCTCCCAAAGTTGAATTTTTTGACAATTATTATTTCCTGTTACTCAAAGGGCTGGATGCCAATACCAGTACAATTGATTTCACAACGATTCAAATTGCGCTATTTGTTGGTAAACGTTTTCTGATTACGCGAAGAGCCTCTGAATCTTTAAGTATTGATAAAGGTTGGAAGGAAGTTCAAAACGGACTTCTCAATTTTTCTGGCGGACTTAATCATATTGCCTACCGCCTGTCTCGCCTCGTTACGGATCGATATACCCCTATTGTTATAGACCTTGAAAAACAATTGGAGGAACTAGAAGAGGCAATGTTCGAAGACCCCAATGATGATTTGCTTGAACAACTCGTGAGTAACAATAGAAACCTTAAAAAGTTGCGTCGTATCCTGACTTATCAAAAAGGACTTTTTGATGAACTGGCAAAACGGAAAGAATCGCATTTGAGCGAAAATGACCATCATGAATTCACAGACATCTTCGAACACCTTGACCGGTTGGCAAGTTTATCAAGCCTATATCAAGAGCTGACTTTAGATCTATTAAATGGGTATATTTCTTTGAGCTCACACAAGCTGAACAAGATCATTAAAGTGTTAACGATTGTCACTGTGGTGTTGTTACCGCTAACCCTCCTTGCCGGGATATATGGAATGAACTTTGAAAGTATGCCGGAGCTAAAGACTCCCAATGGTTATTACATCGTCTTGGCAATAATGGGATTTATTGTCGCTACCCTCATAGTCTTTTTTCGGAAGATTAAATGGTTATGAAAAGAGTTCACTGGGGTTGGCTATTGTTGCTTTTACTGTTCGTGGGAATTTATTCGCAGGCTCAAGCCCAGGTTGAAAAAGAAGTTGATAAAAAAGAAGAAATTCCTTTTCCAGATCCTTCCAGCTTGCAACCCAACTGGTGGAAGTTTTTCGAAGTTGAATTACCTCTTTTTAAAGAACGCATTCGTTCTGTTGCAGACCAACTATCAAAGACTCAGGCGGAAACTCCCGATTTTAATAATAAAAATAATCAAGGGCTTTTGCAGGAACTCACAATTAATTTAGATGTTTTATTGAACCTGAAAACCAACGGAACTCCGCAAAACCCGAAAACTCCTGCCATCAGGGAAAACTATACCCTGGATGAATGGCTGGAAATTTCCAATACTCTAAAAAAGAAAAAAATTGAAGAAAAAATTATTCAAGGTGAGATAGCGCGGTCGAGTGAAACGATCGATAAAACCGAGCGTTCATTGGATACCTTGATGGCCGCTTATATAGAAATCAAAGCCACCGACTCTGGCCGCTATCCAAAAGGGTTGGAGATCATGACCCGTTGGTCTTCAATTGCGGTTCCAAGGGAAAAAATTCGCCTGGCAAAATTAAATCTGGCATTTCTTCAGGTCGAATTATCAAACTTGAACCTGGAGGTTGAAGCCGCATCCAGGACTCTATTGGCTTCAAAGAGGGATTTAGACCGGCTGAGTGAGGAAATAAAAAACTCCACTGCGGAGTTGGAGGAATCTCGCCAGGAGCTGGCAAAAGTTCAGACTGCAGCCTTGATGCATTTTGGGGATACCCCTGCTGATAAAGCGCTGTCTCATTTTAAAGGACAGGCAGTTGTTCAGGCTTCGATAGAGGAGGCATTAAAACATATTGAGTTTGTTACAAAAAATGTAGAGCAACATATTATTCTAATCCTCATAAAGGATGCCTCGGACGTAAAAGAATTTTTTAAAAAACTTACTGAATGGGAGAAGCTTCTCCTAACGATAAAAGAAAATTACGAGTCCTGGACTATCGCCACTATACGTGAAAGAAACCTTATTCAAGACCTTTTCATTGACGAGCCTGATAACGAGCTTGGCAAGGAATTAAAGCGTATAAACCTTGACCGCTCCAAGCTGTCCGGGGAATCCATTCTTTCTCTGCATCGCTTGGAAAATGCCCTTCAAAAATTGGAATTGCAAATGGATTTGCTCGAACAGCAATTTCCAGGTAAGACCGGGGATGTTCAGACCTGGTTTTTTATAAGCCAACAAGCCTTCGTAGACTTTATAACCGAGATCCCCAACTGGTTGACTCAAAGTCTGTTTAAAATTAATGAGACCCCCGTCACCACTCTGGGTTTGTTTAGAGTGATCCTAATATTAGGGCTGGCATGGTGGTTCTCTGGCTTCGTTAGCCGATCTCTTGAGCGATTTATAGAAAGCCGCGGCGAACAGGATTTATCGGGGGTTTATACGTTAAGCCGATTGATCCATTATGGAATCCTTGGGCTGGGTTTATTCATTGCCCTGTCATCGATTGGGCTTGATTTAGGTAACTTAGCCCTGGTTGCGGGCGCGCTCTCTTTAGGAATCGGTTTCGGTCTACAATCCATAATAAATAATTTTGTTTCAGGCCTGATATTGCTCTTTGAGCGGAACATAAAGAGAGGGAACTTTATTGAAATCGCCAATGGAACCACCGGGGTCGTTAAAGAAATTAATGTTCGGACGACATTAATCAATACCAACGACAATATAGATATCATTTTACCTAATTCAACTTTAGTTGGTTCCAGTGTAATAAATTGGACTCTTCGGGAAGCTGTCCGAAGAATGCATATTCCTTTTGGAGTCGCTTACGGGAGTGACAAGGATTTGGTTCGACAAGCCGTTTTAGAAGCGGCAGAAAAGGTTCCCTATACGTTCAAAGGCCACAATAACCGAGAGCCACAGGTTTGGTTAATTGAGTTTGGAGATAGCAGTTTGAACTTCGAGCTCGTTGTATGGGTTATTCCAGAAATGGTAAAGAAACCCGCTACAGTTCATGCGGAATATCTGTGGGAAATTGAGACTGCGCTTAGTAAATATAAAATTGAAATTCCATTTCCGCAGAGGGACATACATTTAAAAAGCGGACTTACGAATTTGTTGAAAAGAGATGTCGAAAATCCTTGATTGGTAAATGGGCAATAAAGGGGGCAAGCATTTACTTGGCCACAAGTTGATTACAGTTTTTCCAATTGACGAAGAGGAGAATTGTCTGCCTCCGCTTGGTCCTTGGTGCGGTAGTGCATTACAGCAATTGTTCTGTATGAATTCGCGCCACAATATTTCGCTTCGTTTTTTTGGTGCTTTAAGTGTTTTGAGTTGGATACTTCAAAGTATTACTTTGGATGTCACCTCATTTCCACAGTGAAATTATAAAATGTACTGAGATGGTATTGACCTGACAGTAGACTGTTTTTGAAAAGAAAGTGGTCATTGGTCCTTGATTGGGTAAATTGTAAGTGTCTAACGCTTACA
>JAJDBH010000198.1 GCA_029261455.1 Nitrospinaceae bacterium | reverse complement strand
CCCACCCGGCTCAAACAAATCTGAAATATGTATTTCAGCCTCAGCCTTATCCTGATTAGACTGAGTAAACGAAAAAAGGCTTTTGGCCTCCTCGCCGCTAGGCAGCCTCCAGTCATCAAACCCGGCAAACTTTTTGTCATTCAACATTTCGCAATAATCATGGGCTTCAAACCAGGTGATCCCATAATTATATTCTTTAAAGGAATCATCCTTTTTCCACATCAGACTAGAAAGGGTATCGCTGATGGTTCCATCGCCATTATCAATGAAGTTGGGAACCTCCTCTTCCACCACAGCAACATTTTCTTCCTCCTCATCGCCCCACTCATCTTCACCAACCCACTCAGTCTCCGGCTCACCCTCTAAAGTTTCAGGATCAGCCGCATCATCAAATTCTGTGGGGTCATCATTTTCAGACATTTTAAACCTCAACTTTTAAAGCAGAAATTATCAATCCAGATCCCTGACCATACGCACGGATGTACCGGTGGTCGACACCGACTGGTCCACACAAACCTCTTTCATGTTCGGGAAATAGCTCTTCCACGCATAAGAATCATATCGGGTTTCAGAAGTCCACACACAGGTTTCACCGCCTGCCTGATAATTGGAAACCCGTCGTGCCGGTTTTTTCGGTAATTTCAGGAACAAATCCCGATACTCATTTTGGTTGCGGAATAAAGAACGCACTTCACTTTTGGTCGGTAACCGCCAGTCGTTAAAACCTAAATAATTTTGTTCATTGCAGGCCTTAACATAAGCATGACCCTCATCCCAGTTCAGCCATTTCCCCAGTTCCTGCCGAGAATCTTTCAACACCCACATTAAATCATTATCTGCATCTTCGACCGTACCATTATCCTTCTTTACCCAACTGCATTTTGATTCCGCCACACCTAAGCCTCGAACCTATCAGTGAAATAAAAAAACACCCTATGCATCTTGCTCATTCATTCTGTCCCAGTTGAACATTTCCCCATCCCACCAGCGGAAAAAGTAGGACAAACATTGACCTAAATAAATGAGACAAGGAGAAGAGTGTTCGTCTCTTTCACCTATATGAATAAACCAAAAATTTTCTTTTCATTTAAAGTACCATCCAGACACCGGGTTTTCAAGCCAAATTCCAGAAGCTTTCTACCCGAAAAACCCTGAATATCCGCAGAGAAAGTACAAACCGGACAGACACCCTTTACCCTTTCGAAATACCACTCTATAGCACCACCCAACCACACACTTTGTACCTACCGCCACCCACCCCCCTGAGTGATTTTATCTCTGACTTCAGGCACATGGGTAATTTTAGTCTTTGAGTTATCAAACTCACCTCGCACAAGACGGACACTGGAGTTAAGGATGTCGTCGACCTCCTTATGCCCACCAGCACCACTGCTGAAAGAATATACATAGGCTGTGATCTTTCCGCGAGTATTGCTGGTCCATGTATCATGACCACATCCCTCAGTAAACACCGGATCAATATGTACAAGCATGTCATACTTGTCTTTCAGGATTCGATCATGATCATAAAGAGAATGCGCCTCCCTCTTAGTAGGAAACCTCCAATCCTGATAACCGGCAAAAGACGCTTCATTTTGTTTGACCAGATACTTTACTGCCGCTGTATAGCTGACAAACTTCTGGAGGTCCAGATAGGAGTCTTTTTTCTTCCACATTAACTGGGTCAGACTATCATTCACCGTGTCATCCCCATTATCCACAAATCTTTTCTCGCTCATAATTGTCCCATTCCAAGTTCAACGTATGGCTCTATTTTATGCTTCCTGCCAGATAAAATCCAAAAAAAAAGCCGGGGGGCCTTAAGCCCCCCGGCATAAAATACAAATTAAAGCTTAACGATTGACTTCTCTACCAGCACCACCACCAGAACCGTTACCATTCTGGCTGAAAAGTCCGCGCTCGGTACCCAGAGGCTGACCCAAACCCGGCTCAATGTACGTCCCAGGTTTTACATGGTCCAAATGATAGTTGGTCTGATAAGTCTTGTGAGAACCAGCATCCTTTTTCCACTCAACGCGGTTAGCGTTTTCAACGCGATGGGCTTGACAATTCAAAACAATGTCACCCGGTCCGCTGTTAGTGAAAACAGTTTTGAGTTCCAAAGAGTTGGCCAAAAATCCGCCAGGCTCGATAGTTCTGTCAAAGTTTTTGCCCCAAGCATAGCCATGCTTTCCTACATGAATATTTACTTTTGTTCCATCCGTTTCGCTAAGGTTCTCAATAACCCAACTGGCATTGAGACACGTAGCCTTGCTTCCTGATTCCACGGTTGAAACGTTTGCGCTAGCAACTGATACGGAAAAAACAAACAATACTGCCAATAAAGCTACTACGGTCTTTCTCATTGTGGCTCCCCCTTTCGAAGCTTAATAAAAGGTAAAACTGAAACAACTTAAAAAAACTCTATTAATTCATCAACCTCTTCGGTGATTCGTGCTCAATACCTTAAATCTATCGTTCTAACAACTGCAACAAAACGACGGATTTTCCCCGCAAAACCTTCAGGGTCTGGCTAGGGTGGCCTGAAAATATCAAAAGCCCCCTAGGAAGTCAAGCCTTTAATATCACCCCAACGATTAGGCCAGAAACCCCTTATTTATCAAAATGGTACAAAATAAAAATATCCTGCCTCAACCTACTAGAAATCCTGATTTTGTGACTTTCAAATCCTGAACTTCAAAGACGTGAGTTTTATCAAGTCTGTGGAGTTTCTGAGCATCTTTTCACCTTCCTCCGAGATGTCGTTCACGACCAACTGTAAACTGCGGAGGTTGATCAGGGTTTTTGATGTTGCAAGGTATCTGGCCCCCACATCAGTGATGATGTTTGAAGCCAGGTTGAGAGTTCTTAAATTGGCAAACAGTTCTGATTGAGCAATCGCCTTGACCCCCTCATCTCCAATACCGTTCTGCGAAAGATCCAAAGCCCGTATACCCATCATAGATTCATTCTTGGCCAACTCTTGTGCGCCCACCTCTCTTAAGAATTGGGCCTTCAAGCTCAACACTTGCCCGTCCTTACTCACCTTGTCCCGGATCAAATCATCCAACCTTGACATAATACGCTCCCAACAAAAATTTACCCGGCACCCGGGATTTCCTTAGCCACAAAACCATATTCATCATAAATACTGTAACCTTCCTGAATCATCTTCTTGCCATACTTGACCATCAGATTGGCTTGGCCGTGGTTAGGGTCGATTTCGACGGTTTTTTTCAGGTATTTCAGGCCCTGTTTAATATCTTTGATTTCATCGCCATAATTCTCAATTTGCCGGGCTTTGTCATACAAGTCCGAACCCCACTTGTAATAAATCGTAGCAATTTGTTTAGGCGCATGCTCACTGATATAGTCGACAATCTCCTCATCGGCTTTCAGCAATGGTATATCCTGAACAGCAGACTCAAACTCGCGCAAAGGAATGGCATAATCGTCATCATGCACAGAGGTAATCTGAGCACCTACCTTATAAGCAGAATGCAGACCCACAGAACTTTTTACCACGGTGGATTGAATCCCCGACATCAACTGATGGTAATAAAGGTTACCGATGCCGAAATGGATGATGGCACTGAACTCCTGAGTTGTATCCAGCAACAAGGCCTGCTCAAAAGATTCCCGAGCTTCGTCCATCTGGCCTAATTCTGAGAGGGCCTCACCCAGGTTGTAGAAATGAACACAGTTGTCCGGGTCTTCCTCAAGCTGGCGCCTGAACTCCTCGACCTGGGCTTCGAGGTCAAATTCAACCTCTTCCTCCTCCTCATCAAACTCCGACTCTTCAACTTCTTCAGAGCCTTCAGCTTCGGAACCTTCAGTCTCACCTACCTCAAGTGAGTCTTCAGCACTTTCCTGAGCTCCCTCAACCTGTTCGGATTCTGCCTCTTTTTCCTCTTCACTCATAATTAAACACAATAAGGGGGAATACCTTCTTCCACCCATTCTCCTGCGTTGCCATTGTTTATATTTTGATGATTTTTTATTGCTCCCGAAACCATCTTCTTCCGAGATACCTCGACCTGATTCATAATCTCACCCGGCGAATCGTTCAAGAGATTACCAAACTTGGGCTGGCACTTCAGATTGCCAACATCACAACAAGGGGTTATTTCCCCGGTTTGCTGAACAGTGATAATTTCAATGGTACCACGGGGAATCGTACACTCCAGAAAGTTTATATCCTTCGGGAAAGGCTGGGCATTCATAGCCCGTTCTCCGTTTTTATCGACATAAAATCCTGGAATCATGTTCAACCCAAAAGTGAAATTGTCTGTACAAATATAATTTTCAGTTCCTTCCATATGCTTTAAAAATGCCTCTTCATCGCATTCTGGGCTTTCCCGCAAAAGATTTTCAAGCTTCGTGCGATAGCTCCCAAGAAGAGATAAAACAGACTCAAATTTCTTTTCCTGCTCCCCAAAAAATGCAACCAAGGTTTCAATTTGGTTCAGCAAGTCTGGCACTTTTTCGAAGATCATGTTTACGATCAATTCGTCCTGCAATCCCAGAATCTCTTTAAGAAGTGGCTTTTGGCGTGACTCCCAAACAGTTGGATATAACGTGAAATCCACACGTCCCGACATCTTCATGATCTCGACCAGCCTCTGCCAACGCGGAGACGTTGCCGAACTGATGTCCAGGTTAGTGTGGATACGTACGTTTGGTGTCAGCTTTCTGAAAATCTTGAAAATTTCAACGATATGCGGATTTTGTGAGGGCTCTCCACCCGTCAGGTTTATTTCCCTCTTTGCCAGCTCATGGAACACCTCCATCTGGAGAATTTTATCCACCATGACCTGAGCCTGTTCCGGCATCAAATGCCAATCGCTCTTAGGGATCTGCATGAGCGGTTCGTAGACATGACAATACTGACACTCATCCCGCACATAGCGATTGCAATTGGCTTCGGCAAAAATATTTATCATAGCCCACAACCTCTGCCCTGCTGTATAAATCGAAGGATCGAAGTGTAACAAGCGCAATGCTTCGACAAACTAACACTATCGGGCAGCATGCTCCGAATCTGTGTTCAGAATATTCCTAACCGGTCTAAGGGTAGATAAAGATAAGCCCGGCCCCCCTCTCGCGCTGGGGTAAGTTCTGCCTCGGATATAGTTAAATCCCCAAGCATACTCATCCCTATAAACTTCGCTGGACCAGAAACAACAACTGGAATAACCGAATATGGGGTCAATATGAATCACATTTTCGGTCCAATAATATTTCCAAGGGATGTCCTTATCCTCCTCATATAGAGATTTCAGTTCTTCGCGAGTCGGCAGACGCCAATCCGAATGACCGGCAAATGCCTCTTTATTGAATTTTTCAAGGTAGGTTTGTGAATCATCCCAGTTGATCCAGATTTTTTTTTCCTGATAGATATCAATCTGCTTCCACATCAACTTTTTTTCCAAGTCGGTGACAGTGCCATCTTTATTATCCTGAAACCTCGGATCATTAGAAGGCTTCAATGCCGGCTTTTCTTCAGTGAGAGAAAGAATCTGACCTCCAAAAATCTCATCTTTACCGCTGCCACCAGAATCAGCATGCACCACACTCACCCCACACACTACCAACATCAGCAAAGCAAGCTGTAGGGATTGAGTCAACAAGCGGAAAGGACTAATCATTTTCTTTGTGGCCATTTCAGAGGTTTCCTAAAATCAGGTCTGCTAAAAACTTTATTCTTCTTGCGGTGCCCAGTCAGGCTCCCAGGACAAACAAATGCCGGAAGGATTGTAAAACTGTCCCGGGTCCTTGCCAACAATGCCCCATTTGGAAACAAAGTTCAGGTCCGGGTCAAACTTTTGGACTCTCTGATTCAAAGTATCGATCACAAATACATACCCGTAAGGATCTTCTACCAGGGCAGCCGGACAGTTGAACTGACCATCGCGTTTGCCTGACTCACCAAGAACGTCGAGGGGGTGTCCTTCACGGTCAAAAAGCTGTATTCGGTTCTGACTTTTTTCGGCTACCATGATGGTGCCATCCCTGCGCACGGCAATGCCATTGGGGAAATTCAACCTACCCAACTCGAAGCCATACTCACCAAACTTGGACAGGAATTGCCCGTCCTCATTGAAAATCTGAACGCGTTGATTGTCGCGGTCGGCCACATAAATATTACCTTCCCGATCCAATGCCAGTCCAACGGGAAACTTCATGAATCCGTCAAAGTTTCCGGCAAATCCAAAACTAAGAATAAAATTTCCATCACTATCATATCTTTTAACGCAATGGTTGGAGGTGTCTGCGACCAGAATGGTACCCGTTGGTTCCGCGACAATTTGCTCAGGCATGTAAAACTTTTCCTGCCCCCAGCCCTCACTGCCAAATTCAAGAAAAAAGTCTCCATCCGGGTCAAATTTTTGCAACCGATGACAACCCGTATCAACAACCCAGATATAACCCTCGTTATCCACAGCCACTCCACTTGGAGTCTTAAACTCTCCTGGTATATAAGGAGGCCGCGTACCGCCGGATTTCCCGAAGCACATCAGCAGTTTTCCATTACCATCGAATTTCTGGATCCGGTCATTGCCAGAATCTGCCACCCAGACATAAAGCTGGCTATGATCAATTTGCGGACTCGCCTCAGGGAGAGTCTCTTCGACACCCGCTACTTCCAGTGCCTGAGACGGAGCATCTTCATTATTTTCTTTGTCTTCTGCCAAAACAAACCTCTCTTCCACGAGCCGGAAAAAAATTAGACTCCAAATAAGAAAGAGCCCCGAAAGGGGGCTCTTTCGCACTACACAATTGAACTTTTCCTTCCAGAGAATTCCAAATACCCAGCAATGCGTTTTTTATAATGACGCAGAGCTTATTTTATCAGGAACCCTTTTACGTCCAGAATCTGGTACTCAAAATCGCAGGTCTTTTGCAGTTCATCGAGCCTTTCATTCCAGTTCTGTTTGAAATTATCCAAGCTTTCAGACTTGGGTTTCTTTTTCATCAGGTCGACTTCACGATACAACGG
>JAJDBH010000197.1 GCA_029261455.1 Nitrospinaceae bacterium | reverse complement strand
GAAAATAACGTTGCTTTAATCACTGTTTAAATTATAATCATCTCTTTGAAAAACTTATCGCTTTATATTCCCGGGATCAAAAAATATGCGTGACAAGAATCTAATGATTGCGATTATAGGTTGTTTCGCGATCACTGTTCTATTTTTACTGGTCATCATTTGGGAGATTAAAAAATCCATTGACCACGATGAGAGAATACAACAAATATCCAAAAAAACCAACGATGTGGAAGTGGCCGACAACCGGGATTTTAGTATCTATGAAACTCTGGTTGGGGAAGATGAACGAGAAATGGTTCTGGTTCCTGAGGGTATTTTCTCACGTGGATCCGACTCCGGGGGTTTTGACGAAAAACCCATGCAGGAAATTTATCTCGACGCCTTTTATGTAGATAAGTTCGAGGTGAGCGTGGAGGACTATAACAAGTATCGCAAGGCTGCTAAGTATGTAGAACCTTCTGTTCCATTTTTTCAGGGTGACAGTGAGGTCATGAAGGTTCCCAGCCATGCTGTGGTTGGGGTTTCCTGGCACGATGCGACTAACTACTGTACTTGGGCGGGTAAAAGGCTATTGACAGAAGCGGAGTGGGAAAAAGCCGCACGAGGAACTCATGGGTTGGATTTTCCTTGGGGCAACAAGGTCCTCTCTGATCGCGCAAACTTTGCTGGCACCGGTGATGGCTATGCTTATATGGGGCCAGTGGGACACTACCCCATGGGGCGAAGTGTTTATGGAGTTTATGATATGGCGGGCAACGTTTCTGAATGGGTTAATGACTTCTATGATCAGTTCTATTATAAGTCTGCACCTATGATGAATCCAACGGGTCCTGAGAAAGGTAAAAACCACGTATTCCGAGGCGGCTCGTGGGATGCCAGAAGTGTTGATATTCGAACTGCTAAAAGGTTTGCCGCTTCACCTGGAAGAAAAGACGGTATTCTGGGTTTTCGTTGTGGTCGTTCAAAAAATCCTAAATAAATCACACCTCGCCAGAGAGGAACGTGGCGTTCTCCCTCAGCTTTCGTGCCTCGAAGAGGTAATGCCTTTTATCCGAGACGCGGAGTATAAAGATATTGCAAACTACCAGTGAGTCCAGCGTTAAGCTGGCCAGCGGAGGCTCTCCGCCCCGAATCTGGATTTTCCTGTTTTTTTTCGTTTCCGGTGCAACCGGTCTGATCTACGAAGTGGTGTGGACCCGTTTGCTCACGCTGGTGATGGGAAACACCCACTATTCTATCTCCACTGTCCTGACTGCATTCATGGGTGGGCTTGCCCTTGGGAGCTATGCCGGGGGCAAAGTGATCGACCGAAAGTTCAACCCCCTGACTGCTTACGCAATTCTAGAGGCAGGAATAGGTTTGTACTGCCTGCTCATCCCCAGCCTGATTGACCTGGCGTTCCCTGTATTCAAGTGGATATACCTCAACTTTGGGGATTCTTATACTCAAGCCAGTTTGGCTCGTTTTTTTGTTTGTGTCAGTATTTTAATCCTTCCTGCCACATTCATGGGCGCAACTTTACCGGTGCTCAGTAAATTTGTTTCGCAGGAAGAGGCCCACATCGGAAAAGATGTTGGAACCTTGTATTCCATAAATACCTTTGGTGCTGTTTTTGGTGCTTGGGCATCGGCCTTTATCTTTATGCGACTTTGGGGAGTCCAGTCCACTATCTGGATGGCGGCATTGCTGAACTTGGCCATATCTGCTGTTATTTTCCTAGTATTCAGACCTCCTCTAAAAGAGAAAGACCACAATGAACCGAAGCTCACCCTTGAGCCTCTGGATAAAAAGGAAAAATTAATTCTCTTGAGTTTTGGGCTTTCGGGCATGGTGGCTCTGATTTATCAGGTTGCCTGGAATCGTATTTTATCGCTCTTGCTCGGTTCCTCTGTTTATGCTTTCAGCCTGATTCTCACCGTCTTTATACTGGGCTTGGCTTTAGGAACAGCTAGTTTTTCCCGACTCCTTTCCAAGTTTAGTGATTTTATGAAGGTGTATGGAGTCACTCAAATTGTAATAGGAGTTTGTGCCCTTTCAATCATTCCCTTATTTGGTCATATCCCTTTTGCCAATCGGTGGATTTATGAAAACTGGGGGCTTCAGTTTGAGTCCGTACAACTGGCAAACTTCCTGATCATTTTTGTCTTAATTTTTATCCCGACATTTTTTATGGGAGCCCAGTTTCCTCTAGTCATTAAATTGATGGCGCGAAGGCTGGAAACCCTGGGCGGCCACGTAGGCCGAGCCTATGCCTGCAACACCATTGGTGCAATCGTGGGGTCGTTCGTGGCGGGGTTTTTCTTGATACCGGAGTTGGGACTACAGACCACGCTTATGAGTGGAGTGTTTTTAAATGTTCTGCTGGGAATAGCGATACTTGCCTTGGGGACTAAGATTAACTTCAATATAAAGATTTATGCTCTGCCTGTGGTCTTAATGTTTTCAATCTTGGCGGCAAAATCAATTGGTCCTTGGGACAAGTCCGTAATTTCCAGCGGCTCTTTCATGCCTTACCGCATTGCGGACCTTAAAGAAGCAGAGTTGAAGAAAAATAAAATTCTTTTCTTTAAAGAGGGAATGCATACCACGGTGACCACTGAACTTTCCGTTTCAGGGAATATTTTTCTGCGTGTAAATGGAAAGACCGATGCTTCTCTGGCACTCGATATGAGAACACAATTGCTTTCCGGTTATCTGCCAATGTTGTTTCACCCTGACCCAAAATCTGCTCTGGTGATTGGACAGGGGAGCGGAATTACTTTGGGGGCGGTTGAGCAGTTCCCTGTTAAAAATATCAACCTTGTCGAAATCTCTCCTTCGGTCATTGAGGGGTCGCGTTTCTTTGATCCTTTTAATCACCAGGCCTTAAACGATAAGAGAGTGAGCCTTAGGCTTGAGGATGGTCGTAATCATATCGCTCTGTCTGACAACACTTATGACGTGATTGTCTCCGAACCTTCGAATCCATGGATATCAGGGGTGGGGGCTTTATTCACGGTGAACTTTTTTGAGTTGCTGAAGAAGCGGCTGAATCCGGGCGGGGTGGCCTGCATCTGGGTTCATACTAATATGTCGCCGGATAGTTTTAAATCCATTATCCGGTCCTTCAGTAAGGAGTTTCCTTTTGTAAGTATGTGGGAGTCCATAGCGGGAGACGATTACTTGCTGATTGGCTCTGAAAAGGAATACAGTTTGTCTTATGAAAAGGCTCAACGATACTTGTCGAATGAAGTTGTGGGGCGCGATTTGCACCGGATCGGGATCAACAATGTGCCAGACCTTTTGAGCTTGATGATTATGTCGCGGGAAAAGTTGCTGGAGTTCAGTGCCTCAGCACCCTTGCATACTGACGATAACTCTTTACTTGAGTTCAATGCGCCAGAATATGTTTATAAAGATGAGCGAGCAATTTTGGTCAGGCAGTTGACACCCTTTATTAAACTTATTCCAGAGTTTGTTACTTTTTCAGAAACTGATGCCGATGTCCGCGAAAAAGTGACGGCAAAGCTGCAAAAATTAGCAAGGTCTGAAAGCCAGATTGAAGATATCAAGAAAAAGGCTGGGGTGGAGAGGCTTTTAGACGCAGCTATGGAAGCTTTTAATGTTGGTGATATCAGTGGTGCTTTGCAAAGCTACGAAGAGATATTGAAGTTGGACTCTGAGCATTTGATGACCTATTACAATATGGCAAACATTTTCCTTGAACTCAAGCTGAGGGATAAGGCTGAATCTGCTTATCAGAAAACTCTTGCGATCAACCCGTTCTATGTATTTGGTTCGATTGGTCTGGCTCGGTTGCATGTGTTTTCAGGTCAGCCTGACAAGGCTATCGAGGTTTTACGTGATACCTTGAAGTGGTATGGTGGTGATCAGGAAGTCAGTCTTTATCTTGGGCTGGCGTATGCTTTTAAAAAGGATACCCAGAAGGCGATAGATGCATTTAAGAATTCTTTGCACTGGGACCCGACTTATCCACCTGCCCATTATTATTTGGGGGTTCAGTATCAATCTTGGAATCAGGGTTTAGCTAAAAAGCATTTACAGAAATTTTTGCAGTTAGTTCCATTGCGACCGGGTTATGAAAACCTTCGCCCGGGCGCGGAAAAAATATTAAACAAACTTTAAACAGAAAACTGGTATACTTGGGTCCAAATACTCCTCTTGGTCGATGACCCTGCCGGAAAAAATTCCCAGTAACTAGAATTGAAAGCCCAATGCCCGGAAAAATTAAAGCTCTTTGGTACCTTTGTATTGTCGTCATCGTAATCGGTTTCATAATGCTTGCCGCCAAAGATAAAATGGAGGAAGCCCGTGAACATTCTGATTCGGCATTTGAAATAGCATCCGCAGAGAAAAAGAAAATTGACGAGAAAACGGTTCAAATAGATCCGGTTAAATTAGTTCGTGAACTGAATGCGCTGGGCAAATATCAGGAGGCTGTGGATGTTGCCCGAAAAGCTGGCGAAAGAAATCCCGATCATGCTGAAATCCAAACTTGGTGGGGAATTTCCCTGGTTAAGATGGGTAAGAAGGCAGAAGCCATCGATCATTTTATCCTTGCGGCGAAAAAAGACCCTACCGATGAGAAAGCCCATTTATACTGGGGGTTAACTCTGGCTATGGATAAAAAATTTGAGGAGGCGATAAGTCATTACAAGATAGTTTTGGAGATCAACCCCGAACATAGCAATGCTTATGCCTATTGGGGAGCCTCCTTGAGCGCTCTGGAAAGATTGAAAGAAGCGGTTTCCAAGCTGGAAGAAAGTCTGGTGCTGAACCGGTTTAACAGTCAAGCTTATGACATCCTGATCGGTGTTCTCTATAAACAAAAGAACTATGAGCGTTCTTGGGAGATGGTTCATAAAGCCCGTAGGGACAATGTTTCCTTGCAACAGGGCTCTGTAGACCGATTATCCAAGGTTTTTCCCGAACCGGCCCAAAAACTTTGAAATATTTTGGCTTTTCAAACGACTCACTAATTAATTGGCACAGTAAATGCAATTTTGCCCTGAGAAAGAGACTATGTGTCAATTTTGCAAACACTGAAAATACGGGTTGAATTTTAATTAGTTGGCGTTTAATGTATAGCTGTTATTGCTAGCAAGTATGTTTTTCCCGTTTTTATAAACAGAGCTTTCCACAGTTTCAGGTTTTACACGATATGCGGATCATGGAATTTATAAAACTAGGACGGCACTTACCACTTGCTGGACTCCTCTTGTTACTTTCGTTCTCTTCTTTTTCGTGGGCTGACGTCACAGCATCCGATTCCCATGAACCAAACTTTGTTAGCGATATTGGTGACAATATTTTCGCGCAGACCTCCGAAGTAACGATAAAACTTGAAAAGAGCATTCCTCGAAGCACTGAAAGTTCTTCATCTGTCGAAACGGCTCAAGGTACCCTAAGGTCCTCACAAGATGTAGAAGATTACGAGGATATGGAAGACCCTTTTGCCGGAAGTAGTGAAGATATTCCAATTTTAACAGACCCTCTTGAGGGATATAATCGATGGATGTTTGGTGTTAACGAAACTATTTATGACAATGTGTTGGAGCCTGTAGCCAGAGGTTACCGAGATACAGTGCATGAAAATCTTCGCCTGGGCATAAAAAATATTTTTTCCAATGCCATGGCCCCTGTGAAACTTGTCAGCAGTTTACTTCAGTTGGATTTTGAGAAGTCTGGCCGGGTTATTGCGCGAACCTTGATCAACACGACATTTGGGCTTGGCGGAATCGCCGATGTGGCTGGTGAAGAATATCATATTGAGGATGTCAGCGAGGACTTTGACCAGGCTCTGGGTTCCTACGGTATTCCAACTGGACCCTATGTAGTTCTGCCAATTTTTGGACCTTCTACGGCTCGAAACATTGTGGGCAGGGCGGCGGATGGTTTCTTGAGCCCTACCTTTTTCTTTGCTCCGAGTACCGCAGTCAGTATTGGTCTTGCTACAGAGGAAAATATCAATGATGCATCGTTTATTGTCGATGATAAAAAACAATTAGAAGATAGCGCTTTGGATGAATATGAAAGTATTCGCGATTTCTATCACCAGTACCGGCATGGAAAAGTAAAAGATTAGACGAATATTCTCCCTCCCCGTATTCCTTTAGTTTTCTCGTTTCTTCCTGCCTACTTTTCTTGTATTCTAGCCACCGTTCCAAATTTAAATTCTAACAGGTGTTTCATTGTGTCTAATCGTTTGAAAAACGAAACTAGTCCCTATTTGCTTCAACACGCCAGTAACCCGGTTGATTGGTATCCATGGGGAGCGGAAGCTTTGGAAAAAGCCAGAGCGGAAGATAAACCCATTTTCCTCAGCATTGGTTATTCCGCTTGCCACTGGTGTCATGTCATGGCTCACGAGTCTTTTGAAAATGAAGAAATCGCGAAAATCATGAATGAGAAGTTTGTCAACATTAAGGTCGATCGAGAAGAAAGACCGGACGTGGATGCTTTATACATGAAAGCTTTAGTTGAGTTGACGGGGCATGGTGGGTGGCCGCTTAGCATGTTTCTCACCCCCGATCAGAAACCTTATTTAGGCGGAACCTATTTCCCGCCCTTTGCGAAATACAATCGTCCTGGATTTGCTGAAGTTTTGCAACAGGCGCACGACTCGTTCACCGGCGACAAAGATCAACTGGAGGCCCGCACACAAAATATTCTGCAAAAAATTTCACAGCAGAATAGGGCGGGAAAAGCTAGCGGGGTTCCCAATGACCAGTTGATTCAGGGAGCCGTGGATACTCTGTCAGGCAGGTTTGATGAAGATTTTGGTGGGTTCGGCACGGGAATGAAGTTTCCAGAACCCATGCACTACACCCTTTTACTGCGGCATTGGGCTCAGACGGGTGATTGCCTGACTATGCTCGACAAGAGTTTGACGGCCATGGCAGAAGGTGGATTGTTTGACCAGTTGGGCGGTGGCTTTCACCGTTATTCTACTGATCGCAAATGGTTGGTTCCGCATTTCGAGAAAATGCTTTATGACAATGGTTTGTTGGCAAAACTCTTTCTCGATATGTTTCAAGCCACCAAGCAGGATATTTATCAGGACACGGTTAAAGAAACGTTCTCCTGGCTCTTACGTGAAATGACTTCTTCCGAAGGCGCGTTTTATGCCAGTCAGGATGCAGACTCGGAAGGTAAGGAAGGAACCTGGTACACCTGGGAGTTGAAAGAGATTTTAAATCTGCTCGGACCCAAGCATGCCAAGGTTTTTGCTCGGGCTTATGGGATGATTCCTCGTGGTCACCTTGATGGACGCAATGTTCTGCATATCAGTGAACGGATTGAGAAACTGGTAGAGCTTGAAAATATTCCTATTTTTGAAGCAGATCATATTTTGAAAAAAGGGAAAGAGACACTTTTTGAGGCCCGTGATAAAAGGCCAAGACCGGATCGCGACGAAAAAATCATCACTGCCTGGAATGGGTTGATGATTACGGCTCTGGCACATGGCTCTTCAGTACTGGATGATTCGAGTTATCTGGAGTCTGCCTCCCGTTGTGCCGATTTTATTTGGTCCAAGCAATGGCAATCTGGAAAACTGTTGCGAGTCTACAAAGATGGTCAGAGTAAAATAAATGGTTGTCTTGATGACTACGCCTATTTTCTCGAAGGCTTGATTGCGATTTACGAGGCCGGACTGGACAGCCGGTGGATCGTGCGTGCGCGGGAACTGGCGGATGCCATGATTGCAGAATTTTGGGATGAAGGCGACGGAGGGTTTTTCCTGTCTGGTCGGTCGGGAGAACCTTTGATCTCCTCGCTGAAAAACCCTGCTGATGAGGCTCTACCCTCTGCAAATGCTGTGGCGGCTCAAGCCTTGCTGAAATTGGGGCGGCTCACAGATGAAGAATCTTATGTCCGCAAAACAGAAGAAACTTTGCGGGCTTTTCAAGCAATGATTGAAAGTAGTCCTGTCGGATTCACAGGTTTATTAGTGGCAGCGAGTGCCTTAGATCTTCCACCTGTCGAGGTAGTCTTTGTCGGGCCACGGGATCATGCATCCTTTGGTGAAATGCAAAAGGTTCTGCACTCTGACTACCGCCCTAATAAAATAGTCCTATGGAAAGAAGACGAAAGCACAGGTGAGCTGTTACCGCTTGTTCAAGGCAAGACTGCCGAAAAGGGTGAACCCGCTGTTTATCTTTGCCAGAACACGACTTGTCACGCCCCAGTTCAAACCGGAACAGCTCTGAGCAAACTTCTGGAAAGACCACAAGAGATTCGCCTGAATATTTTTGATGAAGACAAAAAGAACGCTCAGATACTGGTGGAGGAACAAGCCAACTTCATGGGCGTGATGGGCAACATCTTCCAACAAATCGGCATCCAAAAACCTCCCACTAGCCGTGGAGGCGGTGAGCAATAACTTGCTCATGCGGACAAGCGTTCTCGCGGCTTACGAAGACGGGGTTTTGGTTGGCTCCCTCTTTCTCAAAGAGGGCTGGGGTGATTGACCTCCAGAGGGTTTGCCTTATTTGATGGGCTGACTTCTTTGTGTATAGAGAGAATTTTGCGACTTTCTTGTCGTGAGTGTGTTGATAAAAATTAAAATCCTTTGATAGCGTATCGAAAATGGAAGACAATCCTTTTTCTCCAGAAAAACATAAACTGGTTCTAGAGCAACTCGCACAACAAAAAAAGAAAGAAGAAGCATTTCTTATTGAGGGTGTCAAAACTGTTCCTGTTTCACAGGATGTGCTTAATAAACTTATATGGAAAGTTGGGGAGGTGCTTGAGATTATGAGTCGTCATCCTGGTTATGATCTTTATAACAAGATTGAATCTTTGAGGAGGGCACTTGAAACCTACCGCAGATGTTATAGCGACTTTATAACGAGACTTGACACTTTTGATGAGGCATCTAAAGATAGTACTCTGTTCCAACGGCCGCGAAAACAAGAGCTTGAGATGTACGAAACAGGATGCCGAAAGGAGATTTTTTCATTGTCTAGTGCTGCTATTGCGCTTGTTGATATAGTTCGGCGTGTGACTGCGCAAATAACTATTCCTGATTTTGATAAAATGCGTAAAAGTAGCTTTGAGGAAAACCAGCATTTTTTTGTCATGGGACTGCGCAATAGCCTCAATCATGTAACCTTCTTTGAATCCGATTGGTCGCTCAAAAACCTGGGGCAAGGAGAAACCTTTCATTTTGAATTTCAAACTGAAAAACTTTTAATGGACGGTGACTTTAATATGAAAGCTCGGGACTACATCGAAGGCCAGGGGGAGACCATAGATGCAAGAAATCTATTTACGTCATATCATTGTTGCGTTGATGATTTTTATGCATGGTTGATACCTGAAATCGAAAAAAAGCTTCCATTAAAGGTGAGAGATTACCGAAGATGTAGAAAGGAAATGCAGGCCAATTCCGCACGATGTTGGTATAGGCTACTTTTTCAGCAGATTATAACACCGAAGACTGATCTATATAGTTTCTTGCCTAAATATCTGACTCCAGAAGAACTAAAAGAAATCAATGCTTTGCCGCTCCGTTCTAAAGAGCAGATAGACCGAATTATAGAGTTAGTTGACGAGTATGGGGCTTGTGATGATGAATTAAGAGATATGGCCTATAAGGCTTTTTTAGTAAACCAAAAGAAATGAGCGGGCAAAACCGCTATACAGGCACAGCTCTTTTTACCCTGATCTTTTTAGCGTTCTTCTCTGCTTTGGCGAGGTAGGCCTGTTATTTAAACACCCGTCTTTGCAAATAAATTTCAATAGTGTTCTTGGCGTTGCTGGCCACGACGATATCGCTCATGCCGCTGTGGTTATAGTCGCCGCTGGTAATGGCCAGAGGCGTACCACCATCAACGACATAGTCGCGGGTGGGGAATTTGAAGGTTCCGTTGGGGTTGCGGATGACCAGTGAGAAACTGCTGGATCGGGAGTTCGCGACAGCAACATCTTTCAACTTGTCAGGATTAAAGTGTCCTGTAGTCAGTGCAAAAGGACCACCACCGCCGGAAAAGATAACAGGTTCTTTGAAATTGCCGCCTCCTTTTGAGGTGAGGAGATATATGTTGTCTCCTTGACCTGCGGCAAATACCAGATCAGTTTTGCCATCGTCATTCATATCACTGGCGACCAACGCGAGAGGGACAAGTTGTTCTGCCAGCCGTTTGGGTTTTTCGAATGTCCCATTTCCCTTTCCTTGAAACAGCCGAACAGAACTGGCGCTGGAACTGCTTGCTGCCAGAGCAATATCTAGATGCCCGTCTTCATTGAAATCTTCTGTGACCCCGGAAAAGGATCGCGAACCGGTGAGATAGGTCTCGCCTTTTTTAAAATAGCCATCACCCGTACCCAAGTATATTTCCATTTGGTCAAAGGTCAGGGTGACGACAGCATCTAGGTTGCCGTCTTCATTGTAGTCCCCCAGAATAATATTTAAAGGGACCTTTCCAGTGTGGGTAGCTAGGGCAGGCAAGTATTTACCATTCCCTTTACCCAGAAAAACCAAAAACCTTTCCGATCCACGGGAGTTGACCACCAGGTCAGGAATCCCATCTCGATTGATATCTCCCACGGTAGACATAGTGGGTTCGATAGCTACTTTGATGGTCAAACCGGCATGAAAACTTCCATCGCCCTTACCAAAGAGGAGTGTGAGAGTGCTGTTTTTGGCATTTGTGGAAACCAGGTCAGGCTCTCCATCGAGGTTCAAATCGGCGGTTAATAGATGGGCGGGACCCTGACCCACGGGCATGACATCAAACTTGTAAAATAAATCAGGAGGCGGCTGTGGCAGATCGCAGGCCGACAGAAATATAACCACGCAATATAGACTGCCCAATAAAAGATGTTGAAAGAAGGTGGAGGAGGGGCTCATTTTTGTTATATTTAGCCTTTTAATGTTATCTCTCCGGTTATTTGGAAATCTCTTGATTTTGTTGTACTACTATGTAAAAATCCGTAATTCACATAAATTCATTATATAGTGAATAAATAAATTTAGTTGAATCCATTCAATTAACCCCTCGCTCCAGTTTTAAGCTGGAGCTACTCTTAACCCATGAGGAGGTATCTGTTGCGATCTTACCAAAGTGTCCTGATTCTCAAACCCGATATTGACGAACCACGTGTTGCTGAAGCCTTGGAAAAAATAGGCGAGTTCATTAAGAGCAATGGCGGCGCATGTCTAAAAGTCGAAAACTGGGGCAAAAAACGCCTTGCTTATCGGGTAAAGAAAAATAGATTTGGGATTTACCTGAACCTTTATCACACCCTTGAGTCTGCCAAAGTAGTCGAGTTGGAAACTAAATACAAATTGTATGACCTGATTATCAAATACATGGTAGTCCGGTTAGATGATGATGAGCTGGAAAGAGCCCTCGGAAAAGAAACTGAAGCTGAGGGAGAGGCCAAGGATGAAGATAAGGACGGAAAAACAGAAAAAAAAGCAGAAGTGAAAGCTGAAGAAAAGACAGAAGAAAAGACAGAAGAAAAAGCAGAAGTTAAAGCTGAAGAATAAAACTCCTGACTAACAAAGTGACAATAAGGATTTAATATGGCTTCGTTCAACAAGGTACTTCTGATGGGCAACCTGACTCGGGACCCTGAACTCCGTTATACAGCGAGTGGTGCTGCGGTTGCTAGTTTTGGCTTGGCGGTAAACCGAAAGTTTAAGCAGGGAGAAGAGTGGAAAGACGAGGTTTGTTTTGTCGATATAACGGTGTGGGCTAAGCAGGGTGAAAATTGTGCTCAATACCTTAATAAAGGCAGCCTGGTTTTTCTTGAAGGCCGACTGAACTATCAGACGTGGGAAGCGGATGGTGGACAAAAGCGAAGCAAACTTGAAGTGGTCGCCAATAATGTGCAGTTTTTGACAAAACAGGGAGAAAAAGTGAGCATGGATCCTGACACGACTTCTGCCCCGGCTGCTGATGATATTCCATTTTAACAAAACAACTAATTAAAGAAGGTAGATATGCCAGAAACAAAAAAGAGTTCAGTTTTTTCTCAAAAAATTTGCAGGTTTTGTAACGAAGATCAAAGCAAGGTTTATATCGATTTTTATGATGTGAAGGCTTTGAAACCGCTGATTTCCGAAAGAGGTAAGATTGTGCCTTCGCGGATTTCGGGGAATTGTGCCAAGTGTCAGAGAATTTTGACCCGAGCGATCAAAAAAGCCAGAAGTATTGCCTTGTTGCCGTTTGCTGTTGAGCATTAGACTTGGCTGAATCGTTGCCACCGAAAAACTTGCTGGTATTTGTAGTACTGGTTTTTATTCTTTTTTTGGGCTTGATGGTGTTTCCGCCACTGGGTGCATTAATCGGGGTATTAGCGCCTTTTCCTCTAGTCTTTATTTCTTTGCAGAGGGGTAGGCAGGTTGGCATTGCACTTGTCGCATTGGTTTTTGTAGTCCTCCTGTTGCTAGTAGGCGCTAATCAGGCAATGTTGTTTTTAGCTGAGTATGCCTTGATGGCTCTTGTTTTGGGAGAGTTGATCCGATTCCAGTTGCCGGGTGACCGATGTATAGTTATAAGTGCCTTGGCATCAGGTTTTGTATCGATGATTCTTCTGGTGGTCTTGTTCGGCGAACAGGATGTATCGGTTAAAGAGTTTTTTGAGAAGCAAGTTCGCGCTCACTTTTCTCAGTCAATGGAAGCTTTAGAATCCATGGGTGAGAATAAAGCGGAAGTTGCCGAGATGAAGGCCTTCGCGGAACGGGCGGCAGAAGGATTTGCAGCATCATATCCGGCCTTTTTGCTCATTGGGTCTTTGGTTGGTGCGGCGGCAAATTACGCATTGGTTCGAATTGCCTGGATGCGGCTTTATGGACCGGGACTGTTTTCGGGGAGAGCATTCTCCGAGTGGATTTGTCCAGAGAACCTTGTTTGGGGTTTTATATTGTCAGGAACGGCTTTGTTCCTGGGGCAGGGCATGGTGGCTGATGCCGGGCTGAATGTGTTTCTGGTCTTGCTTTGCATCTACTTTGCTCAAGGACTCAGCATTGTCGTTCATTTTTTGAAAGTCAGGAAGGTACAGACTTTCTTTTGGTTTGTTCTTTTTATATTAATCTTTGTGCAACCTCTTTTAATTGGATTGGTGGCCGGGTTGGGTGTGTTTGATATCTGGGCGGATTTCAGAAAACTGAGAACCGTTGAAGATATAAGTTGAAAATACTCTGATCTCAGGAAAGGAAAACTTATGAAGCTGTTGTTGAAAGAAGACGTAGATGGCCTCGGATTTTGTGGTGATGAGGTAGTGGTTAAAGATGGATACGGAAGAAACTTCCTGATTCCCAAGGGTAAGGCGCTACTCGCTACCCCTAACAATCTCAAAGCTTTTAACCACCAGAAACTTATTGTTCAGGGCAAGGTTTCAAAGGTTATCGCGGCTGCTAAGGCTGTTGCTGATGAAATTGCAAAAGCGACCTGTGTAGTTAAGAAAAAAGTCGGCGATACTGGCAAAATGTTTGGTTCAGTGACGGCGCAGGAAATTGCTGACTTACTCAAAGGCCAAGGTGTAGAGGTTGATCGGCGTAAAATTCAGATTGGTGAGCCTATTAAAAAAGCTGGGGAATATAAAATTCCTGTCAAACTCCATTCAGAAGTTACAGCAGAGATCAAACTGGTTGTCGAAGGGGAACAGGATGCTGCAGAAGCAGCTGCTACAGAACCTGCTGAACCGGCAGAACCTGCTGAAACTACACCGGAAGTTGAACAGGAAGGGGACGCTAAAGGGGAAGCTGGAGAATAACCCTTTTGTCCTGTAAGAACTATGGCTAATGCCCTGACCGACATTTCTCTGAATAAGTTACCTCCTTATAATAAGGAGGCGGAGCAAAGTGTTCTAGGGGCCTGCCTGCACTCCGAAGATGCCATTGCCAAAGCTCTTGAAGTTCTGAGCTCTGAGGACTTCTATAAGTCCACCCATAAAAAAATATTTTCCGTAATGCGGGAGCAGTTTGAAGCCAACGAGCCGATAGACGTTCTTGCATTGGCTGATAAGC
>JAJDBH010000196.1 GCA_029261455.1 Nitrospinaceae bacterium | reverse complement strand
CAGTGACCGTGGAATAACCTCCGGTTGCCTGGTTGCGATTCCCTCCGATGACCGATGCGTATTGTGCGCCGGAAACGTTGTCTTCTCCTGCCACAACCGCGCCATAACCGGAAAAGTTCAATCCTCTGCCCACCACCAGATTGTGTGAACCGGTCTTGTCGCTTGCGGGAAGTCCTCCACCTAGGAACGGAAAAATATCCTCGTTGTACCCAATGATGACGTTGCCCGTTCCATTGACGGCACTATCCGTAAAACCGGCTCCGGAGATAACCTGCAGGTTCATGCCCGTGAAGAGCAGCACATCACCCGTACGCGATACTCCGTTGAAACGGGTCTGCAATTCATCAACGTCTGTAATCAATCCCGCAATATCGGGAACCACAATCGCTGTGATCTGGTTTTGCAGGTCAACATCTGTTGCCGTTAATGTTGTGTCCATGGCCTGTAAGGCAACAATCTCTGTATCCTGCGTTCCCTGGCTGGTTTGCAATGCGCTAACGTCTCCCTGCATAGTACTGACATCACTCTGGAGACCAACAACGAATGTCTGCAGATCGATGATGGCGGTTTGCTGGTCGACCAGGGCGCTGTTGAGAGAGCTAATAGACGGCGCGATATTGTCTGTCAGCACATCGAGGATCGTTTGCGAATTCGTTATAAGGCCTGCGACCTGAGCCTCGAGTGTCGTCAATCGTTCTTCCACAGTTTGCGCCTGTGCAGGCATTGAAAAGGAGAACGCGAAAATAAACAGGGCACTCCCAAGTAGATAATGTTTCATTTTAGACCTCTCCATGAGTTGATTTAACTGTTTACTATTTGAATGAGGCGAATTAATGGCAGAGTTATGTTAAGTCAATTGCGCAAAGTATGACAGCAATAAAGTATTGTCAATCTAATGTGGGAGGGGAGATATGAGGCAAAGGGGGCAATCGGCTATGGAAAGACTTCGAGTTCTCTAAGATATTTAAAAACTGAATGACAGGCTGGGATGAGAAAAAGAAGGAACCTTGGTAATGAGCTAATTAGGTAAAAATTTATTTGAAGACTTTATTGGCCTTTATACTAAAGCTAGTAAAAATATTGCCTGATTTGGGAGGGTTTTTAAATGGTAAGAGTTTTATCGATATGTACAACCATTCTTATGTTGTCATTAGTTTTTACCTTTTCTTTAGAGGCCGGGGTTTATAAGTGGGTTGATGATAAGGGAAAGATTCATTATTCTGACCAACCAGCAAAAAATTCGAAGAATACAAAAACTCTGGTTTCGCCTTCCCTGGCCGCTTCACCCAAAACGGCCCAGCAACAGGAAACAAAGCGCAAAGGTTTCGAGAAAACTATGAAGCGGTTGATCAATCCAGAGGGAAGGATCAACAAATGCCAAAACCTCCCTGAGAGATTAGAGCAATGCTTGCCCTATACCTGCAAAATGTCTCATCCCTTATTCGGTATATTCATCATCGACCACACCATCTCTGGAATGAAGGACGGCAAATGTAACTACGAGCAGACCATGCCCAACAAAGGCCTGATGACCTGCAATTTATCAGTGGAACAAAGAAATAATTTTGCACAATTAAATAGAGACATGTTTTCCGGTAAATCCATTGAAAGCAAATATTCGACTGATATGGAAGGTGCCGGGAAATGGAACTCGGATGGAAAAACCAAATCTTATGCAAAGGTCACGAAGAAAAAATCAAGCTATAAAGTAGATGGCAAGGAAACCAAAAACATGATGAACGAAGCCCTTGAAAACGGCGATTGCGTGGTCACCGGATATTGATCACCATTTTTTACCCCCTTTAAACCCCGACCAACCCAAGGCTATTCCATCTGTTGCTCCTCCCGATCCTGACGGGGTAGACCAACCTCTTCACCCGCCAGCCCGTTTGGCCTTCACGCCCTGCTTTTTTAAATAGTCAAGTATACGTTCAATATGGTCGCCCTGGATCTCGATGACGCCTTCTTTGACCGTACCGCCGGAACCGCACATCTCTTTGAGCTTCTTGCTCATCGATGCCAGGGTAGCAGCATCCATAGCGAGCCCTTTAATCAAGGTGACACCTTTACCTTTTCTGCCCTTGGTTTCACGGGAGACGCGTACGTTACCATCACCGGATGGTGATGTCTGTTTGCGACAGGTGCATTGTTTAACGGGATTCCCACAGCCGGGACAGATTTTACCTTGTTCGGTGGAGTAGACAATTCGATCTTTGGAGGGCTTGGCTTTCATCTCAGGCTTTCTTTACAAATTCTGACTTCAACATCATTTTTCCGATGCCGGTAATCTTGCAGTCGATGTTATGGTCGCCGTCCACAAGGCGGTTGATTTTTACCTTGGTACCGACCTTTGCCACAGAAGAGGAGCCTTTCACCTTCAGGTCTTTGATCAGAGTAACCATGTCTCCGTCTTGTAAGAGGGTTCCATTGGCATCCTTCACCACAAGCAAATCCATTTCTGAAGTTGTTGCATCGGGGTTCCATTCGTGTGCACACTCCGGGCAGACGACAAGGTTGCCATCTTCATAAGTGTATGCAGAGTTGCACTGTGGGCATGGGGGAGGAGTGTCACTCATTTCTCATTCTCGGAGTTTGATGTTAATAAAGTGAGCCGACCCCAAAAATAAACAGGTGCATTGCTTAGCTTTGGTCCCAACCTGGATAGTATAGTGTATGTTGATCTTCCCCGGAATAAGTGGACAGTAAATTAAGCCGAATTCTTTTTCTCAAAGCGACGATCCACCAATTAAGTGTGGGTTTTTAAGATTGATTTCTTGTCCTGGATTGTATCGCATTTGTATGATGGGGAATTTGTTCCGAATCAAAACGTAGAACTTTATTCTTACAAAAAAGTACTCCTTGCACGGGTAGGTAACTCATTTATTAGATCTGGTTAGCGTTTCTTACAAACCGAATTTTCCAGGGCTAAAGAAGGACCGTCCTTTTTCCAAAAAAGGAGCGTTATCCAAAAAAACCTATAAGAAAGAAAGAATGAGCGTGGCGACAAAAATCATAAATAATAATCCAACCCAGACTATTTTGCCGAACACGGGTTGAGCCGAGGGGGTTGGCCAGTCTTTCATCATAAACGAAAACTTGACCCCTGTTTCTGGTGACCAGTCTAGA
>JAJDBH010000195.1 GCA_029261455.1 Nitrospinaceae bacterium | reverse complement strand
AAAGAAAGAAATGGTCAGAAGGCTGTTACGCAGTGGAATGAACTGCAGTACTAAGTCTTAACGCGGAGAAATCCGTTAGATCAAAAAAATAAACCCAGGGGAGAAGCTGCTTAGGCAGTTTCTCTTCCTGGGTTTTTTTTTAGGGGACAACGGCTATTTGCCCGCATATTGAATGATTGAATGATGTGAATTTGAAAAACCCACCACATTTTTTATTGGGTTGAGCATTATTAGAAGGTGTTATCCAGTGACGAAGACTTACCCTACGGTGGGGACAGCGCTCCATGGTGACTCAAGAGAAATCGAGTTGATGAGTTACATGCTTGAAGAGCTGTTGATGAGGATAAGCACTGGATAGTAGGAATCGAATGCGCTTTTTCTTTTTGGCGATGTGGCTCCGACCTTAAGGAGCCTGAGACGAATCGTACCGCACTGCGCCCTGGCCATATCAAAAGCTAACCTAGGAATGGCTTCAAGCAGAGTGTATGCGAGAGACTTCAACAACAATAGGAACTGATTGGCCCATCACTGATAGCAACTGGTACGGTTCTCGAATAGGTTGAGATGTTGCTCCTTGTTGCGGTCCTCTATTGATTGGCGGATCAGCCAAATTTAAAAAGGCCTAAAAGGAGATTGCCACCTCTTTCTCAAGTAATATACGGGCTAGTGGTGCCGTAACATCTCGACGGCGAATTTGGTCCGGGTTAGGTGTTCGGTGGCGGACGCTATTACTTCTCCGCTCATGACATCTGTCATAGTGAGGTGAACGTCAATGTTTGTCCCAAGGTCGGTGATCTTGCCTGTGATGAGGGCCTGAGACTGAAGCGCCTTACCCATCTCGCGAATTTCTTCTCGATTGTACGAATAGGAAGGTTTCAGGTTTAACTGTTCCATAACGGCGTGGACTTCTCCCTTTTGTGCTACCCGGAAAATCTTGTCCTTGAAAAAGTATTTTTTAGTGATCGCCTCTACGATTCTCGATGAGAGGTATTCTCCAAGCACGGGAGGCTTGTCATCTTCATCGACCAGATCCATAACCGTGACTTTGTTAATTTCATATTCGGCAACGTCAGCAGTCAAAGTCTGTATAAGGTCTTCAGATTTGTTTTTGTAGTAGTTGGAGTCCGTCTGAGTTCTGAATATCTTGTCCCAGAACTGCGAAGGCCCCATTTTCACTTCACAGCCAAAGATGAAGACAGAAATGATCAGTAAGCTGAATAGTTTTTGCATGTTCATAGTTATAAACCTTTAATATTTAATGGTCTTATCGACATAAAGTGATTATCACTTAACGAGTTTTGCAATTCGTATGCCTTAGCTACGAAATTCAGGATTTTTTACCCTAGTCTGGTACTAAAAACATTTAAATATAAAGGTTATGGAGTTTTTGCGAGATGTGGGTCTCAGCTAGCGAGGTAATAAATACCGGCAGTTTTCCCTCCGGACTTCAATTTTTTGACGCCTTCTACCCTTGATTTTAGGCCAACCAGCTATGGCCTATTCAGCCGAAAAAACGTTTTCCCGCAGATTAAGAAACTACAGTTTTCCAGCAGTGGCTAACTCGTCTAAATTCACTGCAAGCTTAATCAATTTAGTGTATAACTGTAAATTCATTTAAAAATTCTAAAAGGTCGATGGGTATGCACTACGTACGAATAATGTTCATTATGTTGGTCATGGTTGCAGGTTGTGGCAATGGGGTTGAGGGTGACGATGTTGTTGAAAAATCATCTTTTCAGATGCCGATGAAAGAAAATACTTGGGTTCGCAAAGAAACATTGCGTAAAACCAAAGGAGATCTTTCTTTCAAAGTCAACAAAACAGGGGCTGAAGTTCCCATTGACTCTGCCTTGGCGGCAGAACTAAGCAAACTGGCAAAGCTTCCTCTCAATACGCAACAGGAATGCTCAGAACAGGCCAATGCTCTAGATAAGACACGGACTGAAGTGCAGGAGCGCGGAGGTGTCTGGCATGCTTATGAAAAAGTTGCCAAAGCGAAACCTTATTCCGACTATGGTATGCAGCTGGACAGTCAGACGAACCGACTGGTATTGTCCCTCAAACATATCTGCACGAACGCTCAGGAGATTCGCCTGAGCGGGTGGGGCGCAGAGACGGTTCGAAGGTATGAAAGTATGGGGAAAGAAGGTTATATAAATTACTTCATCACTTTGGGAGAAGTGCAGGGTGATATAGATAGATGGGTGGAGTTTGCCGAGTTTGCCATTAAAAGTAGAGATCGAAAAGTCCCCTATTCTGAAATCGGCGAGTCCATCGCCAAGTCGAGACGCCTTCTAGATCTTTATGACAAACTTTCTCAGCGCAATGTAAGTGATGATACAACCCTACAAACGTTTCTCACTGAAGGGGCAACTCTTTTAAGTGTTATCAATGAAAGTTTCACCTCTGATCCACGACTAATGCTTGCTCTTCAATATGAAGAATTGTTTCCATTCGAGGATATCAAAGGCGAAATGTAACCAGCCACTAGGCGTGGGGCCAACTAGCAATAGATTTTGTTGACTGGAAAGTAGATGTCTCGGCTTAAAAAGTGATTGCTATCTGCCCCTGCGGCGAGTAGCCACTAGACGTGAGGCCAGCTAGCAATTAACATTAAAGTAGGACTATTGGTAAGTTTTGGAAAGATGAGTTGATGGTTAAGTTAGATAAAGAAAAATTTCCGGGTATGAAGGTCTTAATGGTTGATGATACATCGGCCAACCTGAATATTTTAGGGCATATATTGAAGCTAAGCGGATTGGAAGTTTCCGTTGCGCTAGACATGAAAAAAGCACCGGAAACGGCACTTTTAAGTAAGCCGGATTTAATTTTATTAAGTGTTAATATCCCGGGTGTGGATGGCTATGATATTTGTGAGAAATTAAAAAAGGACAGCAGTACCAAGGACATCCCCATAATTTTAATCAGCGTCATGGATCAAATCGATGACATCGTTAAGGGGTTTAACGCAGGTTGTGCAGACTATATAACAAAACCATTTCAGGAAAAGGAAGTTCTGGCTAGAATTGGAACCCAGTTATCTCTTCGAAAAATTAATTATGAAAACCAAGAATTAATTCGAGAGTTAGATTTTCTTTCTCGCATAGATCCGCTAACCAAGCTATCGAACCGAAAAGATATTGTTGAAAAATTGAATTATGAACAAGCCAAGTTTGGTCGTTATAGCAGAGAATTTTCTATTATCTTGGGGGATATAGAGGGCTTCAAGAAAATCAATGAACAGTTTGGAAATGATGCGGGTGATTACGTGTTAAAGGAAATTGTTGAGATTTTAAAAAAATCTGCAAGAAGTGTCGATAATGTGGGGCGGTGGGGAGGAAACGAGTTTTTGATTATACTAGCCGAGACCAATCTGGCAGGTTCAGAGCGACTAACAGAAAAGATAATAAATGCCATTAATACCCATAAGTTTGAGTTTGATAAAAACGCACTCCAAGTAGCTATGAGTTTTGGTATGGCCTGTTATACCAAGAAAGACGAAAAGATTGAGGAGCTTCTCAAAACAGCTGATCACCGCCTTTGTGAAGCTAGAGAACAAGGAAGAAGCTTTATGCTTTCCGCATAATCACACTGAGTAAGTTGGTTTCAAAACGATACCCCCCCCCTTTAATTACCCCAATCCCTGGCGGTAAATCACCCCTCCTCGTTTATAGAAAAACCTTTGCGTAAGTTGTTAAAGCGGGGAGGCGAGATGCTTCGACATACCCTTTCAGGGCAAGGAGACAAAGGATCAATATCATTAGCTCAGCATGAAAATAAAAAGCCCTTTTGTCATTCTGAGGAACAACGTGACGAAGATGTTATATATCACCAATGTCTTCGTGCCATGAAAGGGTAATCTCGGGGTAATGCAAAGGTGTCTTTAGAAAGAGGGGCAAGCCTATTTTAAGCTGAGCTAATCCATTGCCAGCCTATACAAGCTATTGCAAGCTGGCCCCACGCCTAGTGGAAGGTTAGTTTAATCTGGATGCAGCGGGTTGTTTGCTGGAAGTTTTTGCAGTTCTCTTAGCTTTTTTGGGTGTGGGTTTTTTCTTGATCTTGAGTTTTTTGTCGAAAGAATGTTTGATCACATCGTCCATCGTGGTGGCGGGATAAAAATGGATATCCTTCCTGACGTTTTCCGGAATATCGGGTATATCTTTTTCGTTCTCAACCGGGATGATCAGGTGTTGGATTTGAAATCGGTGCGCGGCAAGGACTTTTTCTTTCAGTCCACCAATGGGTAGAACTTTTCCTGTTAGGGTCAATTCACCGGTCATGGCTAGATCGCTACGCAGTGGTACTTTAGTCAGTGCTGAGACCAGTGCGACAGCCATGGTGATTCCCGCAGAGGGACCATCTTTCGGGACCGCGCCTTCGGGAATATGGATATGGAAATCGTTTTTCTGATAGAAGTTCTTGGGTAGTCCTAAATCCCCGGCGCGTGAACGCACATAGGTCATGGCCGCCTGAGCTGATTCCTTCATGACATCGCCGAGTTGACCGGTGGGTACAAGTTTGCCGGTTCCAGGAAGAACTGTGACTTCTATAGTGAGAGTTTCGCCGCCAAACTCGGTCCAGGCGAGTCCGGTTGCACTACCTATTTCCAGAGGACCCTCAATTTCAGTACGTTTGAATTTTGGGATTCCTAGGTATTTTTCCAATGAGGCTGGTGTGATTTTTACGTTGGTCTTCTTGCCTTTTTCGACCACGACTTTCACAACTTTTCTGCAAATAGTAGCGATTTCCCGCTCCAGGTTTCTGACGCCGGCTTCACGGGTGAAATCGTGGATGATGCGGTCTAACGCTTTGTCTGAAATTTCGATATTCTTTTTGGTCAGCCCGTGTTCGGGTATTTTTTTAGGAACGAGAAAACTTTTAGCGATGCCCATTTTTTCCTGATCGGTATAACCGGGCAAGCGGAGCACTTCCATTCGATCAAGTAATGGTTGTGGAATGGTGTGCAGGACATTGGCGGTACAGATAAAGAGTACATTTGAAAGGTCGTAATCGACTTCCAAATAATGATCGTTGAAAGTGGAGTTCTGTTCTGGATCGAGAACCTCCAGCAAAGCTGAAGAAGGGTCACCTCGAAAATCGGAATTCATTTTGTCGATTTCATCGAGCATGAAAACAGGGTTGTGGACACCTGATTTTTTGATGCCTTGAATAATCTTTCCCGGTAATGCTCCAATATATGTTCTGCGATGTCCGCGAATTTCGGCTTCATCCCGTATACCGCCTACGGAAACCCGGATAAATTCACGACCCATGGCTTTGCCGATAGATTTTCCAAGAGAAGTTTTGCCCACACCCGGTGGACCGACAAGGCAGAGAATGGGGCCTCTAATTTTTTTGACCAGTTTCATTACTGCAAGGTGTTCAGTGATTCGTTCTTTGACCTTTTCCTAACCGTAATGATCTTTGTCGAGAATTTTCTGGGCTTCGGGGATTTTGATTTTTTCAGCACCGGCACCTTTTTTCCAAGGCAGGTCGGTGAGCCACTCTATATAGGTCCTGGCAACTGTAGCTTCAGCGGACATGGGTTGCATGAGTTCCAGCCGTTTTAATTCTTTGACGGCTTTTTCATTAATTTCCTTGGGCATTTTTGCTTTCTTGATTTTTTGCTTGAGTTCATCCATATCGGTTTTGAACTCATCGCGCTTGCCCAACTCTTTCTGAATGGCTTTGATCTGTTCGTTGAGATAGAACTCCTTTTGACTGCGTTCCATTTGCTTTCGTACTCTGCCATGAACGCGCTTTTCAATTTTGAGGACTTCCATCTCGGATTTTAGAATGCCGAGAAGTTTGTTTAATCTGTCTGCCGGATTCAGGGTTTCCAGCAATTCTTGTTTTTCCTGGGTTTGAAAAACCATGTAGGCTGCAATGGTGTCGGCATAGCGGTGCGGTTCCAGGATATTGGCGCTGGCGGCAACGGCTTCCAAAGGAATTTTTTGATTCAATTTCACGTATTGTTCGAAAACTGTTCCGACACTCCGCATCAACGCTTTCACATCGGGGGTGAGCTGATCATTTTCATGGATGCGGTTAACTTCGACCTCAAAATAATCGGGGTTTTCAACGAACGATTCAATGCGCCCTCTTTGCAGACCTTCGACCAGAACTTTCATGGTGCCATCGGTCAGCTTGAGGATCTGAAGAATATTAGCCACCGTCCCCATCTCGTAAATGTCTGCTTCTTGAGGTTCGTTATTGTTGGGGTTGCGCTGGGCAGAAAGGAAGATGCTTTTTTGCTCGGCCATGGATTTTTCCAGGGCGAGAATGGATTTCTCCCTGCCTACAAATAGAGGAAGCACCATGAACGGGAAGACAATAATATCCCGTAAAGGGAGGAGCGGTAACGCGATTTTTTCTGAACCCATGATTTTAACTGGCCTGTTTTTTGTTTTCGTAAACCAACATGGGTTTTTCGCCGTTGAGGACTACTTCGTCATTGATGATCACCTCTTCCACTTCTGGCTGGGAAGGGAGGTCAAACATGATTTCGAGCATGGTCTCTTCCAGAACAGCACGGAGGCCTCTTGCCCCGGTTTTGCGTTCGGTCGCTTTTTCTGCGATGGCGCGGATTGCCGCATCGGTGAATTTAAGTTTGGTGTTTTCAAACTCAAACAACTTTTTATATTGCTTGATTAAAGCATTCTTTGGTTCGGTCAAAACTTTAACCATTGCTTCAATGGTTAATTCTTTCAACGTGGCAACAGCTGAAAAACGCCCGACAAATTCCGGAATAAGACCATATTTGAGCAGATCTTCCGGTTGTGTCTTTTCAAAAATATCTTCCTCATCAAGCACCTTTTTGGAAACAATTTCATGTCCGAAACCGAGACTTTTCTTACCGATCCGGTTGCGAATCAACGAGCCCAGTCCAACGAATGCTCCTCCGCAGATGAAAAGAATATTGGTGGTGTTGACCTGAAGAAACTCCTGATGTGGGTGCTTCCGGCCTCCCTGTGGGGGTACACTGGCTGTTGTGCCTTCAATTATTTTCAAAAGCGCTTGCTGTACTCCTTCACCAGAAACATCACGGGTGATTGAAAGATTTTCTGACTTCCTGGAAATCTTGTCAATTTCATCTATATAGATGATACCGCGCTCGGCTTTTTCAACATCGTAGTCGGCGTTTTGCAGAAGTTTTAATATGATGTTTTCCACATCTTCTCCCACATAACCGGCTTCGGTCAAAGTGGTCGCATCTACAATAGTGAAGGGAACATCAAGAATTCGCGCCAAGGTCTGCGCCATGAGGGTTTTCCCGGACCCGGTGGGGCCGATCAAAAGCACGTTGCTTTTTTGCAGTTCCACATCATCTATGTCGGCGTTGGAATCAATTCTTTTGAAATGATTGTGGACGGCAACTGAAAGGATTTTTTTGCAACGTTCCTGCCCAATTATATATTGGTCAAGGTGCTTGAATAAATCGTGAGGCTTTAGAAGGTGTTGGAAGTCTTCACCCTTTTCCTGGGCCCATTCTTCCACCATAATTTCATTGCAAAGCTCAATACATTCGTCACATATGTAGACGCTGGGTCCGGCAATCAGTTTTTTGACTTCTTCCTGACTTTTCCCGCAAAAAGAACAGCGGTAGTTTCCGGTGGTCGCACTTTTCTTTGCCATAAAGCCCTCTCCAAAGGGGTTAGGGTGGGGTGCTCATTCTACTCGAATCAGCTTTTCTTTTTGCTCTTATCGTCTGATTTAACTTCTTCCCGATTGCTGATCACGCTGTCTATGAGGCCATAAGTCTTGGCTTCTTCACCTGTCATATAGTGATCTCTCTCGGTATCCTTATTGACTTGGGAAACCGTTTTTCCTGAGTGCTTGGACAGAATGCCATCGAGGATGGATCGGATTCTACTGATTTCTTTAGCCTGGATTTCGATGTCGGTGTGCTGTCCCTGAAATCCGCCACTTGGCTGATGAATCATGATGCGTGAATGTGGCAATGCAAACCTTTTGTTAGGTGCTCCAGCTGTCAGGAGGAGGGCACCCATGCTGGCAGCTTGACCAATACAGATGGTTTGAACATCGGGCTTAATATATTGCATGGTGTCATAGATGGCCATTCCTGAACTGACTTGCCCACCCGGACTGTTGATATAAAGATAGATGTCCTGATCAGGCTCATCCGACTCCAGAAACAGTAATTGGGCGATGATCAGGTTAGCCATATGATCTTCAATGGCACTTCCGATAAAAATGATTCGATCTTTGAGCAGGCGCGAATAAATATCATAAGATCTCTCGCCCCGACTGGTTTGTTCAACTACTATAGGTACCAATTGGTTGTGAATTTCTGTCATGGTTTTCTCGAGATTAAGAATTAGGCAAGGAAAAACAGCTTTCTGAGTCTGATTACGGTTCAGAAAGCGTTTTTTGCGTGTAAGTCATTAAAAAATAATTAGATAACTTTGTAATGATTGATTTTTAATTATCAGCAATTAAATCTTTTCTGTCAACTATTTCTTCTTTTATCGTCACCTTATCCAGCGCGGCATCTAGGGTTTTATCCCGTTTCATACGACTGTGAAGGCGGGCCAGAACTCCATTCTTTTCCCATTCGCGTTTTATTTGTTGGATGTTGCCCCCACCCAGTAATTTGGACATGTTTTGGACTTCCTTCTCCAGCTCTTCTTCACTGACTTGTGAGTCCAGATCGCGGGCCAACTGGTCAAGAATCAATTCTTCCTGTAGGGCTTTCATGGCTGGTTCGCGATATTGATTGAGCTGTTCCGGGGTCGCCTCGACACCATGGTCATGATCGTGGTCGTGACCATGATCATGTTTTTGACCGCCTGCTTTTTCTTTTGATTTCTGGTCTTGCTGGACCATGAACTTAACCTGCTCTTTCACTAGTCCTTCGGGAAGGTCTATTTGATTCTGTTCGCTGATTTTCTCGGTAAGTTGCTTTTTTATAGCTTTGCGAGCTTCCTTGCGTTCAAACTCTTCCAGTTCGGAGCGGATTTTCAGGTTCATATCCTCCAAGCTCTCGAAATCCTTATCCACGATACCTTTGGCAAACTCATCGTCCAGATCTGGCAGTTTTTGTACTTGAATGCCTTTCAGAACAATTTGAAAATCGACATCTTTTCCGGCGATTTCCTTATTGTTGTAATCCTCAGGAACTTGCACCTTAATGTCGCGGGTCTCGCCGATTTCCATGCCGAGCATTCCCTTGTCCAGCCCTTCAATCAGTTGCCCTCCACCTGCCTGAATGATCTGGTCGTTTGCGGCTCCTCCTTCAAAGGGCTCATCACCGATCTTGCTGGTGAAATCTACTTTGAGTAAATCCTTATCTTGCGCAGGGCGATCGGTCACATCGGCATTCGTCGCTTTACGCTGGCGCAGTGCTTCGATAGTTTGGTTGATATCTTCATCTGTGATACGCGGGGTTTTCATTGCCAGTTCAAGTCCGGAGTAATCCTTCAACTCTACGGTGGGGAGCACTTCGATAGATGCGGAAACAGAAATATCTGTTCCGTCTTCGGCGCTGACGTCCAGGAGGTGCGGTTGGCCCACTGCTCTCAGGTCTTTTTCAACAATAGCATTATTGAGTTGCTCGCTGATCAGAGTGCTCATGACTTCCTTTTT
>JAJDBH010000194.1 GCA_029261455.1 Nitrospinaceae bacterium | reverse complement strand
AAAGAAAGAAATGGTCAGAAGGCTGTTACGCAGTGGAATGAACTGCAGTACTAAGTCTTAACGCGGAGAAATCCGTTAGATCAAAAAAATAAACCCAGGGGAGAAGCTGCTTAGGCAGTTTCTCTTCCTGGGTTTTTTTTTTACTGTAAAACTATAACCAATCTCTACTATTCAACTGGCCAGCCCATTTGCATCCAGCGCTCCATACCACCATTACCGACACAAACAATATTATTAAGACCGGCATTACTCAATGCCTCAGAAGCCATCTTTGCCCGCCCGCCCATTTTACAATGAACATAAACCTTATCGTAACTACCTAAATCCGCTGCAATACCATTGACCTCTTCATGCGGAGTATTCTGGGATCCGACAATATGTCCTGCGGAATATTCCTCAGGAGATCTAACATCAAGAATTAAATTGTTCTCACTCATATCCCCCATCCTGTCATGCAAATCATCGATAGAAATAATTTCCATCATTACCTCACCTAAAAATAGTTCATAAAACTCAGTAATTGCCCGAGTATTGGATTATATCATGAAGAAAAAGATTCTAATTCAATAGAAATGAACCTTAAAAAGAAAAAGTTATAGGAGTTTATTGACAGAAAAAGGCAGAATTTACCATTGGAATATTGACGGTATGGCAAAAAAGAAAAAACAAATGGAAGAAAATAAAACCTGTAAACCCAATAATTAAAAGGTCTATCAAAGGTAAAATATATAACCAAATAAAAATATAACCTTTGGTACAGTTATTGCTAAATAAGAGTTAAATAGAAACCAAGGAAATAATTAAATGCACGAAGGAATATACATAGCGGCCTCTGCAGGATTAAAGCAGGGCAAAAAAATGGAAGTTATCGCTAATAACCTGGCAAATGTAAATAGTACTGGGTTTAAGCGGGATAGGCTGGCATTTAAAGAATTAATGCCACCATTCCCACCCGACTCAGGTTTGGAAGGTGGAAGAAATGTACTGTTGCCACCAGATAAGTCAAATTCAAATGTTTCCTATGTAGCTATAACTGATCAATATACAGATTTTTCAGAAGGAGTATTCAAGCAAACAGATGGAACCTTGGATGTAGCTTTAAATGGTCCAGGTTACTTCAGCATATCAACAGCAGAAGGAACTCGATATACAAGAAACGGAAATTTTAGATTAGACACACAAAACCGGCTTGTTAATCAAAAAGGACAACCAGTACTAGATGAACAAAATCAACCAATAGTTATAGACGCTTCGGGAGCAGATATAGCCATTGATGGAAATGGAAATGTGACAGCGGGAACAGGTCTAATCAATCTCCCAATCGGAAAAATAAAATTGTTAGATTTTAAAAACCCGAAAAGTCTGGAAAAAATAGGTGATGGATTATTTAACCAAACTAATCCAAATGCAGAGGAGCAACCTATAAATGGAACTTCAATGAAACAGGGTTTTCTGGAAAACTCGAATGTTTCATCTGTCGAAGAAATGACAGATATGCTGGCAACTCTTAGGTTATTTGAAACATATCAAAAAATGATTCAATCCATAGATAGTATGGATGACCAGGCAGTAAACAATATTGGAAGAATAGGTTAGTCATTCTATGGAATTTTTACAATTGAAAGGAATCTAAAAATGATTCGCTCTTTATATACAGCAGCAACAGGAATGAATGCTCAAGATTTAAATGTGAGTGTAATTTCAAATAACCTGGCAAACGTAAATACCTCAGGATTTAAAAGAAGCAGACCAGAGTTTCAGGATCTTTTGTATCAAAACTTAAAATTAGTAGGAACGCTATCCCCAAATGGACAGCAGGTACCGACGGGTTCGCAATTAGGATTAGGAGTTAAAACAGCATCGATACAGAAAATATTTATCCAGGGAGATTTTTCACAAACACAAAATCCTCTCGATATTGCTATTCAAGGAAAAGGTTTCTTTCAGGTTTCACAACCAGATGGAACTATTGGATATACCCGGTCAGGTTCATTCAAACTAGATAATACGGGACAGCTAGTAACTGCAGATGGTCTAGCGATGGAACCTTCAATAACAATACCAGCAGATGCACTTGATATCTCCATTGATGCTCAAGGAAGCGTGGCTGTAACTCAGCCAGGTGCAACAGCTCCAACTACAGTAGGAACAATTCAATTGGCTACTTTCCAAAATGAAGCGGGTCTACAGGCACAGGGGTTTAATTTATTCACGCAAACAGATGCATCAGGAACGCCAACGATTGGTAACCCACAGAGTGATAACAGGGGTGCTACTCAACAAGGATTTATCGAGCTCTCGAATGTAAGTGTTGTGGAAGAACTAGTAAATCTAATTTCGGCTCAACGTGCTTACGAAGTAAATTCAAGAACGGTACAAACAGCAGACGAAATGTTACAAATCGCAAACAACATGAAACGGTAAAGTAAAATGATATTAGCTAGAAGACTATTTCTAATACAGTTAGTTATTATCGCATTCGTTAGTATGTTCCATATTTTTGGAAGTATAGCTAATGCAAATGAAACAAAAGTGTTAACGGCAGAAGAAATAAAAAAAGGGGCGGTTGATTATCTTGAAAAAACCCTACCCTGGGACAGTGATTCGGTAGAGATCACAGCCTATTATGAGGGGGGTGATATCACCATTCCAACGGGGAAAATAAATTTAACATATCAAAAATTTGGGGGTAACAAAACAGCAGGAAGACTACCAATGACATTACTAATAAAGAATGACGACAGATATAAAAAAAGAATTCGGGTAAACAGCCGGGTAGTTGTTTCGCAAGAAGTGATCAAAACTATTCGTTCTGTAAAAAGAGGCGATATTCTTACAGAAGATGATATTCAATTAGAAACCATACAAACAGAACGTCCTTTGAAAAATGCAATGGCAAGCCTTGAACATGCATTGGGATATGAGGCAAGCAGAAACCTACCTAGCGGAAAAATATTAACCCAAAAAACTGTGAAAATACCAGCACTGGGTAGTAAAGGAGACAAGGTTTTAATATTAGCGGAAAAAGGTGGAATGAAGATAACAGCACCAGGAATTTTAAAAGAAGATGGCTATGAAGATGCCATGGTTAGAGTTTTAAACATGGAATCTAAAAAAACTATTTATGGGCGATTAGTAGACGCCAATACGGTGAAAGTGAGTTTTTAATGAACAATAAATCACCAAATAAATTTTTGAAAAACAAAAAATATTGTTTCGCTGCTTTATGTTTAGGTCTGTATCTACCAGCTTGCTCAACTTCGCACCGGGCGGTAGACAGTGCATCAACAGTGATCCCAAAACATTTATATGCAAAGAAAGCTAAACCTGTTTTGCAGGAAGGGGCACTTTGGCCAGGGGACACTTCGGACAATCTTTTGTTTCAGGATAATAAAGCTCGAAAGGTGGGCGATATTGTTACTGTAACGATAAACGAGACGGCGACCTCCAGCCAAACTGCAACAACTAACACTGCTAGAAATACGACTATTAACATGCAAGCTCCTAATGTGCTGGGTTTGCCGACAAGTTTGGGTGTGAAGAATTTTTTAGGTTTAGGAAATCAATTTGACCCTACGGTTAGCGCAACTATTGCGAACCAAAATCAGGGTAATGGAACTGTTAGTCGAGACGGGACTTTAACGGGAACAATCTCGGCACTCATTACCGAAATTTTACCTAGCGGTAACTTTAAGATAGAAGGTCGGCGGTCAGTTACGGTGAACAACGAAGAACAAATTATGGTATTACGGGGAATAGTACGTCCTCAAGATATTAATTTTGATAATACAATTTTATCACAATGGATAGCAGACGCTTCGATAAGCTTAACAGGCGAAGGAGTGGTTGCTGATGAGCAAAGAAAAGGTTGGCTGTCTAGAATATTGAGTAAAGTATGGCCCTTTTAAGAGAATTACTATGAAAAATAAAATGACCATCAAAAATTTAATATTGATTTTTCTGATAGCTGTTGGAATTTCCTGGGGTTGTTCGGCCGAAGTGGAAGAATTGACAGGACCCAGCAGTATAGGAAATATTTTGGGAATTACAGCTTCGCCCAAAACGATTTCAATTGCTGGCGCAGGTACGACAACTATAAGTGTTTCGGTCGTTACAACGGACTCCATTCCTGTTGAGGGAGCGACGGTTGCGTTAACAACGTCAAGGGGAACTTTGGGGGCTGCTTCACTCACTACCAACGCTGGTGGTGGAGCCACTACAACATTGGCACCAGGTACTGTTCAAGGAATCGCTTACATTACTGCATCGATAGATAATGTCATTGCTTCGACAGCTGTATCCATAATAAATTAAAACAATGAATAATTTAATAAAAATTTCAAGTGAACGATTTAAGAATAAAAGGAAAGAGGGAGTCCTTTTTCTTTTGTTATTCTTTGGACTTATTGTCGCCTGCCAAGGAGTTTTAGAGGATGCAAATCCTTTTAGTCCTTCTACTACTGCGATAAGAGTTATTCCTAATACAGTTTCGGTGGCGCAGGGAGGAGAACTAACTTTTACAACCCTTGGAGCCTCAGCACCCTTTTCCTGGACTAGCTCTGACCTGATTGTTGGAACTATAATTTTTGATACGGGCGTGTTTACGGCTGGTACAACAGGAGGCACGACCACGGTTACAGTTGTTGATGCGGTAGGTGATACGGCAACGTCAACAGTGACAGTTGAGGGTCTAGTATTTGATATTAATGGAGTAACACAATCTGTTGCAACCACAGCTGATGTGATTACAGTTACCGCAAACAGTTCAGGAGTAGTGTTTGCAATCACGATTGCTAACAATGATGCCGCGACAGCTTATTTACTTTCTCCAACCACAGCGGTTACAGGGTCTGCGATCACGATTACTTCTCCAGCGACTTTACCAACTCTTGCACAAGGGAACCAGACTTTTACGATTACGGTCACGGATCCTGGAAACGGCAATACGGGTACCATTACCTACATTGTGGCGAATGATGGAACCTAAATCTAAAACTGAGGAAAGTATGTTCAATAATTATTTCGGACCCAAGTTCTGGGCAGTATTTATACTAGTATTTTTTCTCGCAAGCCCGGCTCATTCTGCTCGGATAAAAGATTTATCCAGCATAAAAGGAGTCCGAAGCAATCAATTGATCGGTTTGGGATTAGTAATCGGGTTGACGGGAACAGGTGATAGTGCGACCAACGTATTTTTCTCCATTCAGACAATAGTCAGTATGTTGAAAAAAATGGGAGTAACGGTTCCAACTGCTGAAGTTGATCAGTTGAAATTTAAAAATATCGCAACGGTTATTGTTACGGCAGACCTTCCCGCATTTTCCACACAAGGTGACCATATAGATGTGACGGTATCTTCATTGGGTGACTCGAAAAGTCTTCAGGGTGGAACACTTTTAATGACGCCACTAAAAGGTCCTGACAACAATACCTATGCGGTGGCTCAAGGCCCGCTCTCAATAGGTGGATTTTCTGTTTCTGGAGGCGCTCGCGGAATTCAGAAAAACCATTTGACAGTAGGAAGAATTGTAAATGGTGCTCTGGTTGAAAAAGAACTTAAATATAATTTTAATATCAAAGATGAAATTATTCTGTCACTGAAAAAAACAGATTTTACAACTGCAAGCAGAATCAGCAAAGCGATCAATGATGATATGAAAGATGTTTTTGCCTCCATGGTTGATGGAGGAACGATTCGAGTAAAAGTTCCCGAATTATATAATGATAATACTTCGGCTTTTGTTACAAGAATTGAGAGTCTTAATGTAACTCCCGATTCGGAAGCAAAAGTTATTATTGATGAACGTACTGGAACCATAGTGATGGGAGAGAACGTAAAAATCTCTTCTGTTGCCGTCGCTCATGGAGCTCTGTTTGTCCATATTAAGGAGGAAGCAATAGTTTCCCAACCCCCTCCACTGGCACCGGAAAGTGCCGAAACGGTCATTCTTCCTCGAACCCGGCTAGCAGTGGGTGAAGGGAAAGACAAACTACTCGTCATTCCAAAAAGTATATCCCTAGGGGATGTTGTAAAGGGGTTGAACTCTATTGGAGTCACACCAAGGGATTTGATCGCCATTTTGCAAGCTATCAAAGCTTCGGGTGCTCTCCATGCTCGGTTGGAACTTATTTAAATTTTAAATGAGATTCCGGAAAAATTTTCCCCCACCGTTTCCAAAACCTGCAATATTTCCCAGTCATACCTATATAGAACTTATATTTAAACCCATATGTTTAAAAGGGTTATAGGGTTAAACCCTCATATTTAAGATTGCTGAAGGTTTTGGTACGGCGTTTGCAAAATTACTAATAAGAATTAAAGCGAGGACAAAATGGACTTCATAAAATCGTCACAAATCCAAAATACCTTATTCAATCAGCTTACAGAAAAGAACCTGGAGCGCATGAGGGGTCAATCGAAGTTTGGTCAAGCTGGCTCAGAAAAGAATATGGAAAAAGTTGCCCGGGATTTTGAATCGGTTTTTGTCAATAAATTATTTGAGTCCTCGAGGAAGGCTATTCCTAAATCAGGTCTTTTTGATAGTTCGGCATTAGATATGTTTCAGTCTATGACGGATCAGGAAATGGCAAAACAAATGTCTGAGCGTAAGGGAATGGGTATAGGGGAAATGGTTTATAAAGACTTAAGCCGATTAGATAAAGTATCTCGTGGCGAGGCCATTTCAACTTCACTCAAAATGCCTTTAGCTCAAAAAACCGGAAATGCACTAGGAGAATAAGATATGAACCGGTTATATAAGAACCTTGAAGATTTACTAAAGCAAAAAATAAAGCTTTACGAAAATTTCATCGGGCTTTTGCAGGAAGAATGGATTTGTGTGTCCAAATATTCCTATGACTCCTTGCAGGTGATAATAGCCAAAAAAGAAGATCAAGTAATGCAGATGCAGTCATTGGAAAACAGTCGCTCTAGTTTAATGAAAAAAATTGCAGAAAAACTAAAAGTGCGCCAATCAAGCCTGACTCTAAAAAAATTGATTCAAATTAAAGAAAACCCTTATAAAAATAATCTTGCAAAACTCAGAAAAAAATTACTTTTCCAAATTAAACAAATTAGTGAATGCAGTGAGAAAGCTAAAAACTTGATGGACCATTCAGCACTTTCACTAAAAAAATCTTTGGCATATATCCACTCTGCCGATGAAAAAGCAACTTCTCCTTACACTGCCAGCGGTCGGATGATGGAAGGGCGTGTTGAAGGAAGAATGGTGAGCGTGGATGTTTAATAAGAATTAATATTGATTTTATCCAAATGGTTTTAAGAGGTCTGCTTTTATGACGTCCAATATATTCAGTGTATTGAATACCGCGAAATTGGGATTACTGTCACAACAGTTAGCCATTGAGGTTACGGGACAGAATATTGCCAATGTACAAACCGAAGGGTATTCTCGTCAGGAAGTAAACTTTGAAGCTTCGAACCCCAGAAACTTCAGTTTAGGACAAATTGGAACAGGAGTCCGGGTGGCGGGTATTGAACGCTCCCATGACGAATTCTTATTTTCACAAATTTTAGGCGAAGGTGACACGCTTGGCAGATTTCAAGTAAGAAAGGATGTATTTGAACAGCTTGAACTATTACTGAGCGAAAATAATGGGCGAAGTTTGAACGGATCCTTGAGTAGTTTTTTTAATGGACTTCAAGATGTTGCCTCCAATCCGACTGGTTTACCTGAGCGCTCCAGCCTGCTTGCTGAAGCGCAAAACTTATCTTCTGTATTCAACAATCTTGGCGAATCATTATTCCAAATTCAGCAGAACCTGGATTCAGCAATTTCAGTGGAAGTGGCAAAAATAAACAGCCTTGCTCAAGAAGTTGGGTCGTTAAATAAAGCTATCCATGCCAATGAGCCGACTACATTCAGCGCAAATGATTTGCGTGATAAACGAGATCAGAAAGTCAAAGAACTTTCTGAGATGATTGATTTGAATTTTGTTGATGAACAGGATGGGCAAATCAGCTTGACTCTGGATGACGGAACTCCTCTGGTATTACAGTCTAATGTTTTTACTCTTGCAACTTCCATAAACGGGAATAATAAATCGTTCCTAGATATTGAGATTCAAGATTCAGCGGGAAACAGCACGAATGTGACTTCGTCGTTAACCGGAGGAACTATTAAGGGTTATCTGGAAATGCGCGACGTAGAAGTCGAAGCTTTGAAAGATAAATTGGATCGGTTGGGGGCAGGGTTTGTTAAAGAATTCAACAAGATTCATCAGCAGGGATTTGGCATTGACGGCTCAACGGGTAATAATTTTTTCAATGCTCTGAGAACGACCGTTGTGAGTAATGTTAATAATACAGGTTCGGCCACATTGACGGCGTCCAATGGAGATCCCTCAAATATTTCTATAGATAAATATGAAATTACTTTCACTGGTTCAAATTCATTTTCTTTGCAAAATTTAACAACTGGAGCTAGTTCGGGAGCATTTACTTTTACGGCAGGTTCTACTTTTAATCTTGCAAATGGATTTGCGGTCACAATTTCAGGGACTCCAGCGGTAGGGGACAGTTTTAAACTTTCGGCTTCAGAAAATGCAGCCCGAGAATTTTCGGTTGCGAGCGGTGTTTTGTCAAATGGCAACAAAATTTCAGCAGGTTTGAATTCAAGTACAGATGGTGCAAATGCCTTGGCGCTGACTGACCTCCAATCCGATTTAGTATTTGATAGCCTTACCCTGAAAGCAGGATCAGGGACGTTTACATTTGATGAGTTTTATAGCTCGATAGTTAGCTCAGTGGGAATTCAGTCTTTTGCTTCTCGGTCTACCTTGTCACAGCAGGATGGGATTCTACTTCAATTGAATACGAGACGAGAGAGCATAGCGGGAGTTTCCATTGATGAGGAAATGATCAACATGATTAAGTTCCAACAAGCCTTTAACGCTGCAGCTCGACTTATAGGAGCTGTGGACGAGCTTTTGGACACGATAATAAATCAAGTTTAGGCATAATGTTTTATAAATAGGGAGAACCGGAATGGTTACACGCGTTACCAACCAAGCGCAACAGGCCAATTCGCTACAAAATATATTCCGGATTACGGAAAACCTTTTTAAGGCCCAGCAGGAAATAGCTTCTGGGAAACGAATCAATAGACCCTCCGATGACCCGGCTGGAATCAGGGATTCCCTTTTGTTGCGCACTGGTATTTCCCAGTCGAAGCAGTTTGTCAGAAATATTGATAACAACCGTATATATATTCAAGCTACAGATTCCGCTCTGGAGTCGGTGGATCTTAATCTGATTCGAGCTAAGGAATTAGCGGTCAGTGAATTGGGAGGATTGGCCACGGCAGAAACAAGAGGGTTTGCCGCAAATGAAATTGACCAAATAATTTCCCAAGCCTTTGAGTCGGCCAATATAAAAGTAAAAAATCAATTTATCTTTTCGGGAACAGAATTTAGAACCCAACCTTTTGAACAGAGTGCGTCAGGGGCTGTCTTCTTTGGTAATTCGGAAAATTTCGAAATCTCCGTGGGATCCAACACCAACGCAAGTTTTGCTCTACCTGGATCGGAAGTGTTGGCTAATGATTTAAACCCACAACTGACAAGTTCTACCCAGCTCTCATCACTGAATGGGGGCTCGGGAATAACACCCGGTTCTTTCAGTATCACAGATAGGGCAGGAAACTCAGGAATTGTAACCGTGACCTCCTCTGATACGGTTACCAGCTTGATTTCCAAAATAAATGCACTTGGTGGTAATGTCACCGCTTCTATAAATTCAAATGGGTCGGGCCTTCAGTTAACAGACGGAAGTTCTGTAATCTCCCAGGCTTTGGCAGTAGTGGAAGTTTCTGGAGGAAGTACCGCCTTGGAGCTAGGAATTCTGGGGCAAAGGGATGGAAATATATCCGGTTCAGACTTGAATCCAGTGGTTACCTCATCTACTTTGATATCCGATTTGAAGGGTGGAGACGGATTAACGCTAAATGAGATCAGTATTGTAAATGGAGCAGCTTCAGGAGCTGTTACATTAAGCTCGGCAACGACTATTGGGGATGTTATCAACTTGATAAACAGTTCATCGTTCAATGTCACAGCATCTATAAATAGCTCGGGTAATTCCTTATTGGTAAATTCCAACGACTCAACAACCGTTGCTATCGTAAAAAATATAGGCACGGATGAAACTGCAGAAATTTTAGGGTTGGGGAGTGGAAAAAACGTGTTCACAACTTTATTTAAACTAAGAGATGCTCTCAATAAAAGTGATAGTCTGGCAATATTAGCATCTTTGGAAAATCTAGACTCCAGCCTTGCATCCATCAATAATAACCGGGCAATTGCTGGGGCCTCATTAAGCCGGGTCAACACGTCAAGTTTTACACATGATCAGGAGTTTGTGAATCGATCACAGCAATTGTCAAATATTGAGGATGCGGATTCTGTGAAAAGCATTTCAGATTTAGCTAATTTGGAGTTTGCTCTCCAAGCAACTTTGAGCGCTACGTCTCGGGTTTTACAACCCACCCTTTTGGATTTTTTGCGTTGAAGCTTAGCTTGGTAGGAGACTAAAAGCAGGAAATCTGCTGGTCTAACGAAGTCTTTTGCGGCTATTCCCGGATGGGCAGATCAATAATTATAGTAGTTCCCACGTCTAATTCACTTTCCACTTCAAGACTACCGCCATGTTTTTCAATGATGGCATAAGAAACGGATAGTCCCAGCCCAGTTCCTTTTTCTTCTGGTTTCGTGGTGAAAAATGGTTCAAATATTTTTTCAATATCTTCTTTGCGAATTCCCGTTCCAGTATCAGCAAACTTCACACGCATAACTTTTTCTGGAGAAGGTGCGGTTGAATCCTTTTCCTGATAATAAGACCAGTTTGTTTCTGGTGTTAGAACTTCTGTGGAAACGGTTAGAGTGCCACCACCGTTCATCGCAAATTTGGCATTATTGATAAGGTTTAAAAAAACCTGCCGAATTCCATCTGTATCAATATAAACTGATAAATTATTTGGGTCGAACTTTCTAATAGTTTCAATGCCTTTTAATTGCATTTCTTTTTCAATAAGAGAAAGAACGGATTCAAGTTCAATATTAATATCTGCTTTTTTAAATTCCATATTCCCTTTGCGGGAGAACTTTAAAAGGCTACTGATGATTTTGGAGATACGTTGTATTTCCTCCATGATAGATTCTAAATCCTGACATAATTCCAGATCGGTACTTTTATCAATCAGTAGGGATTGGCTATGTCCCGATATGATGTTGAGGGGATTCAAAATTTCGTGGCAAACACCAGCAACCATTCTCCCAATTCCAGCCAATTTTTCAGAGCGGAGAATTTGGTTTTGTGCTGTTTTAAGTTTTTTCATGGATGCCTGAAGTTCTCTGTGGGCAAGAGTCAGGTCTACATGTGATTTTTTTAGTTTCTCTTCTGTCTGCTTCCTGAGAGCTGCTTCATTTCGGAGTTTCAGTGCATACCTGATAGATTGGGTGACCGATTCGGTGGATAATTTACCTTTTGTAAGGTAGTCGGTTGCGCCAGCCTTCATGGCTTCAACAGCAACTTCCTGATCTCCCTGTCCCGTAAATAGAATGATGGGAATGTCACAACCCTGTTCGCGAAAACTCCGCAATAGTTCGATGCCGTTTATTTCTCCCAGTCGGTAATCAAACATAGCTAAGTCATACTGGAAAGGATTTAACGTTTTGAGTCTACTGCCAATGGATGAGTGATGATCAATTATGGGCGCTGGCTTCCCCAGGCCTTCTTTAAGAAGGTCTTTGATATAAAAAGCATCATCTTCGTCATCCTCGATGATAAGAATTTTAAGAGGCTTTGAGGTCATGGGTGCTTCAGGAGGGTAGCTTTACAATATTTAACCAATACTTTTGTAAAGTTTCCATTGTAGACTTGAAATCTACATACTTAAAAGGTTTTTGAATAAATGAATTGGCTCCTAATTGATAAGCCTGCTCAATGTCAGAGTTTGCCTGCGAGGTAGTCAGAACAATAATAGGAATGGTTTTGCGCTTTGGGTGGTTTTTAATTTCCTCAAGGGCTTCACGGCCATCTTTTTTAGGCATGTTAAAATCGAGAATAATGAGGTTGGGTTTTTTTTCTTGGGCTTTATCGGATTCTTCGCAAGCTTCTAAATAGTTTAATAGCTCTTCGCCATCTTTTGCCCAGTGAATATAACCAATATTATCAATTTTATTAAAAGCTTCAGAGATTAATAAATAATCGTCCTCATCGTCTTCAGCAATTACAATATTAAAACTCTTTTGAAAATTATCCATCAATTTTCCAGATCATTTTTTCTAATACAAGTTAAGGGTTTTAGTAAATAATATAAAATATTACTCACCTGATCTGCTTTTAACCTCTTGAATAAATTTTTCGCGCTCAAGTCTTAATTTTTCTTTAAACTTATCAATACTGCCATATTTATTAATATAGTGGTTCCTGATTTCATCAATGGTCTTGATTTCTTCACCTGTATCACCTACCAGACAACGGCCAGTTTTGTCACAGGTCCAAATAGGATAATCCTTCCCGATTTCATTTTTTAAATCATCAGGGATATTGTAAGAATGTGGCAGGCTGGCGTAATTCGGGTCCTGTCGCTCTTCAATACGATCGATTTCCTTTATCAGGTCATCAATACATTCCCCATCCCACTCACCGACTTGGTCATCTCCGTCTGCCGAAAAAATTCGGTTTTTAAGTTTTGGGTCAACCGTAACTTTTTCCAGCGAAAAACGTCTTCCTATTTCTGCCATTACCTGTAACCTCATCAAAATAATGTAGGATAAAAATATATCATAAATGGAAAAGATATGGCTAAAATGTTTGATTTTATTAGAGTATTCATGGCGAGCTTAATTTTATAAAGTCAATATTCCTGCATTAGTTTGTCTCGATATCAAGGAAATAGTTTGAATTGGTTCAAAAGGTATTTGTATGGGAAATTTTCTATTTTTAACTCAAAACCAGTCATGGACCGTTGCAAACCCGGAAGTTATTTGCAGATTGAAAAGTATTTGGTGGCAATTTTCAGGTAGTAATATATTAAGCCATTAATGGGAGTCATACATAAAAACAGGATAAGAATTCACAAATATTTTTTTATTGAATTGTATCTGTCGAAGGTAGTATGGTAATTTTTTATTTGATGTTTGATACACCAACCTTAATTATTAGGAGTTAAATATGGCAACGCATGAACAAATTGTTTCTGCTTATGAAAGTTACCTTGCGGAAAATGAAAGCTTTGAAACCAAAAGTGTAAAAGCCGCAGCTGCTCGTGCTCGCAAAGCTTTGGGTGAACTTGGAAAACTGGCAAAGGCTCGACGAGCTGAAATTCAGGAAAAGAAAAATAATTTATAGAAAAATATATATGTAGAGCCCCGCCATTTACGGCGGGGAGCTGTCAAACTTATCCTCTGCATTCCTCATCAGCCCCTCGTGTACAAAGCTAATGAAGGACATTAGTGTTTTGCTAAAACCCGATTGAAACTTTAATTCAGAAGATGCTCCGGCTTCTCTTATGAGGCAAAAGAGCTAAGTATGTATCACCCTTGTGGTTTAACGAAAATTTCCTGGCACTTTTAAGCAAGGACTGGTATCAGGAATCATTAAACTGATCTTCCCGTTATTAGCGGACAATTAATTAACATGTGCGAGGTTTGTTATCGTTTTGCCAATTCCCCTTAAAAATCTCTTCTTGCGATAAACCTCCGCAGAATATTATAGATAGGTTTAAACCGCGATGCTTTTCAATTCATTTGGGTTTATTTTCTTGTTCCTTCCAGTTACATTGCTGGGTTTCCACCTGATTGGCAAAAGGGGGTTCCACAGAATTGCAATTAGTTGGCTAATTGGAGCATCGCTATTCTTTTATGGATGGTGGAATCATATATATCTATGGTTGATTATAGGGTCGGTTCTTTTTAATTACGCGGCCGGAGTTTATTTGGTTGGGAAACCTTACAAACCGGTTCTTGTTGCGGGCATAATTGCGAATCTGGGTTTGCTGGGCTATTTTAAGTACGCAAATTTCTTTATTGAAAATATTAATGTTTTGACGGGTAGCGGGATTGTTTTGGAGAATATCATTCTTCCTTTGGCGATCTCGTTTTTTACGTTTCAACAAATCGCCTATCTGTTTGATGCGTATCGCAGAGAGACGAATGAGTATGATTTTCTTCACTACTGCTTTTTTGTGACATTTTTTCCGCAATTGATTGCAGGGCCTATTGTTCATCACAAGGAAATGCTACCTCAGTTTTCCAGAAACACCTTTTGCAAGTTGAAAGCAGAAAACCTGGCAGTTGGACTAACCATTTTCCTGGTTGGTCTTTTCAAGAAGGTGGTTTTTGCTGATGGTATTGCGCAAAATGCTACTCCAGTATTTGATGCTGCTGAGTTGGGCATGACCTTAACTTTTTTTGAAGCATGGGGGGGTGCGCTGGCCTACACGTTCCAGTTATATTTTGATTTTTCTGGATACTCAGACATGGCTGTTGGACTTGCCCTTATGTTCGGCATAAAGCTCCCGGTCAACTTCTTTTCTCCTTATAAGGCGAACAATATTATTGATTTCTGGAAGTGTTGGCATATGACACTTTCACGCTTCTTCAAAGATTATCTCTACATTCCACTTGGAGGAAATCGGAAGGGAACGGCACGGAGTTTTCTTAACCTGATAATCACAATGCTTTTAGGGGGATTATGGCATGGGGCCAGCTGGACTTTTGTTATCTGGGGAGGGATTCATGGTTTCTATTTAGTCGTAAACCATGCTTGGCAAGGAATCAAGATTAAAGCCCTGGGAGATGAGGTTATGCATACAAACCTTATGGGATTAATAATGGGACGCTTCATCACATTCATCGCAATTGTTGTTGCTTGGGTGGTCTTCCGCGCCGAGAGCCTGGAAGGTGCGGTACAAGTTTATGAGGGTATGTTGGGGATTAACGGATTTTCATTGCCGGGTATATTTGCATCTAAAATAGAGGCACTTCGCGTTATTTTTCCGGGTACATATATTGTTGCAGAAGGGTTCGATAGTTTTGGAAGTGCTAATGGAGTGGTCACCCTCTTTTTTCTTTTAATAGTTGTTTGGTTTATGCCCAATACGCTGGAGTGGATGCAGCCCCATAAGCCCGCATTGGGCTTGGAACACTTTGTTGCTAAAAATTCAAAAGTAAAGTGGTTCATGTGGAAGCCAAGCGGTGTTTGGGCAATTTTAGCCGGATGTGTGGCTGTCTTTGCATTGCTTCAAATAGGTAATCCGACAGAGTTTCTCTATTTTAATTTCTAATTGACAGGTATGGATAACGCATCAAAATTTTATTTATTCTTATTTTTTTCTGGATTAATAGTTCCTGTATTGATTGTTAGTTATATTGGCGCATCAAAATATGGAATGAATTTTTATGAGCTGCTCGTTCATGAAAAAAGAGAATGGATTAGAAGTGGAGTAGCTAAGGAAGGCTTAAAAGGCGATGCTATTAAAATAGCTGTTGTTGGAGATAGTAGGGCGGTGAGCGGTTTTCGCCCTGTAATCTTTGATCAATTATCTAAGAATAAAACTTTTACAGTCAACTTAGCTCAAATCTCAACAGGAATGGGCAGATTTTATTATATTTTAAAAGACTTTGTAGTTAACAATTATATTCCTGACTACGTCATACTGCACCCTATGCAAGAGCAAGCGAATGAATTCCCACAAAATGGCTCAATTATAGATGAGGAAACATCCGCGCATCAAAGGAACACCGCTTAATCATGTTCCCATACACAACATTTAACTATAATTCATACTTAAAAAATTGTATTAAGTTTATTGGGCTAATTGGATTTATTTTATCCCCTTTTGTAATATATATTTATTCGTCGGGGGAATATTTATCACCAAAGGAGGTTGCCAATAAGCAGCTAGCAGCAGATAAGGCACTAATTTATGGCACTGCTTTGCATGATATTACATTTAACTATAAAAACCATATGCTGAGCAGGGTTCGCCCTAAAATTGTTGCTTTGGGTTCGTCAAGAATAATGCAGTTTCGAGATAATATGTTCGCCAAAAAGTTTTATAATTTGGGGGGCGTAATGAACAATATTTCAGAGGGTTTGTTTTTTTCATCAAGAATAATAGAAGAAGCACCCGAGGTGGTTATTTTAAATGCCGATATTTGGTGGTTTATTGGCAAATTTTCTGACAAAAATTTAACTCATTTAGCTGAAAGTGATTTTTCATTATCGCCGAAATTTTCTCCTGCTGACTTGATAAAAACACTTAAGTGGATTTATGAAGGAAGTATTTTATGGGGGGAAATGTATAACCAACTAAATGAAGAGAGTAACCACATTGGCATTAGCGGCAATAAAGGTGATGGATTTGGTCCAGATGGGTCGCGCTATTACACAAGAGTGGCAACAGGAAAGAAAGCCAGTGGGGACACTAAATTTTCTACCACCACTGGTAGAATTAATAAAGGTATTAATAGGTTTGAACATTCAGCTTCAGCAAATAAACAAAGCATAAAAGGTTTCATGGATCTTGTAAAAAGGTTAACCGATAATAATATTCACGTAATAGTTTTTTTCCCACCCTTTGCCCCAATTGTTAATGGCTTAATGTCTGACCTGGCAGAAAACTATTTTTATATTGAGGACATAAAACAAAAGCTAAAAAATAAGGGCCTAAGTTTTTATGATTACACGGACCCCCTCTCTATTGGCTCAAACTCTTGCGAGTTTATTGATGGGTTTCATGGTGGTGATATTTTATACATGCGGATTTTAGTTGAATTAGCTTTGAAGGATTCCATTCTTGAGAAATATATAGATAGGAACTATTTATTAGAACTTATTAAGCAATACGAAGGATTCGCCTTTCTCCCTGATAGCTCTATTACAAGAGATAAAGAAATAGATTTTCTTCAAATTGGATGCGAAAAGAGCATCAATAGAATGTAGTAATTTTTATTTTAACAGAGCTTATGAATCCAAATGAGAGTTATGGTGATTTCTGGTGTATGAGGAGTGAGAAGGCGGCGCACCCTTCATGCGATAACCCTTGAAATTTTGAAATGCCAGACCCATAGTCATCTCGGAGTGGTTAAAACTTTCAAGCCCCCCGTTGTAGTGGTATTATTTTCGCACCGGCTTTGAGTTTGTCCAGATAGTCGGCCCATTGTTTCATCATCTTCTTGCGTTCGAGGAGGTGGGCTGTCCGGTTGTAGGCGCGTCTGCTAGGGTCACGCCCAGCGTGGGCCAGTTGGTGTTCGATGAAATCGGGGCGAACTCCCAAGACTTCATCCAGTATTGTTCGGGCCATGGCGCGGAAACCGTGACCGCTCATTTCTTCTTTATCTCATGAAACCATATTACCCCTCATAGGACCTCAAAATAACAAAAAAGCCCTAGTTTCCTAGGGCTTCTGGACTTTGTTGGATTGTATTGGATGTTGAGTTGGTGGGGCGGGGACTACCGAATGGTATGCATAACCTGCTATATTTAAACGTTTATAGAGATTAAATTTTATTGAGATGCCCCCAAAGTTGCCCCCGAATAGCTAGGGTGATTCATTCTGACCTCATGCCTTGAATTTCTCAGGAGTTTGGCAAATCGCTTCGCCAAGTCTTGAGTGTGTTCCTTATATTATAGGGAAGCTCACTCACCAATACCACGGGAAATCCTTGTAACCTACCCTGCTCCAGGGAGCATGCAGAAGTACCGACTGAGGGATTGACTGAGGGCTAAAATAGCTAATAATCCGGAACGTAGTGTAGGGTTATTAGCGTTAGACCGAAGGAGAGAGTGAGGGAGAGTACGTATGCAATGCGACCGGCCTGACAAACACTTTTAAACAAGATCCCTTTATTAAATAACGCTATAGCAAATTTGGCTGCAGACCAAAGGATTAAAAGGGTGATACCTCACTTAAATGCTCACTCCCATAACTATGATAGAAAATATAGAATATATGGAAAACATTGAACTGGTGAAAACCTTTTAAGTTACCAGGCGAGCATGGTTCGAGCGACATAGTTCTTTCATTATTGTATACTCCCAAAAAAAACAGTTTTGGCTTGAGGATAATCTGAGGCCATAAGTGGAGGAAAATAATGATCACTGATTATCACGCCAAATATTATGCTCATGAGTTGACTGCGATGCACTCTTCTGCATCGGTGGACAGAATATCCCGGTCTCTGTTCGATGCTTCAGTGGATTTAAATCCCCACCAAATTGAAACGGCACTATTCGCTCTTCGCAGTCCTCTTTCAAAGGGAGTCATCCTAGCTGATGAGGTAGGCCTTGGAAAGACCATCGAGGCAGCACTTGTTTTATGCCAATTCTGGGCAGAAAAACGGCGAAATCTTTTAGTTGTTTGTCCTGCGTCCATTAGGAAGCAGTGGGCTTCTGAACTTCAGGAAAAATTCAATCTTCCTACGCAGGTTTTAGACCTTGTTACCTATAAAAAAATGCAGAAAAGGGGTGTCTATGATCCTCTTGCTGAAAACACTATAAAAATTGTTTCTTACCATTTCCCATTTCGGATGGAAGAAAGATTTATGGGAATCCCTTGGGACCTTGTCATTATTGATGAAGCACATAAGCTAAAAAATGCTCATCGGCCCAGCAATAAAATTGGTCAAGCTTTGAGGCGAATTTTTAATGACCGTCATAAGCTGTTATTAACTGCAACACCACTTCAGAATAGCCTGATGGATTTATATGGGCTTTCCACGATTATTGATGAACATTTATTTGGAGATGACAAATCTTTCAGAAAACAATTCATGGGTAGTGACGGTTCTCTTTCTGATCTCAGAGATCGACTGTCGACCTTCGTTAAAAGAACACTAAGAAAACAAGTTCTTGAGTATATCCGCTATACAGAACGTAAGACCATTACCATTCCCTTCCATCCGACAAATGCAGAGCAAGAATTATACGAATCCGTTTCTGGCTTTTTGGCTAAAGAAAATACATATTCACTGCCCAAACGTCATCGGCATCTCACAACGCTCATCATAAGAAAACTTCTTGCCTCCTCATCGCATGCCGTTGTTAATACCTTGGAGAAAATCAAACAAAGACTTCTCAAGCTCAAGGAAAATATTGCTGAAAAAGATGAAGAATTTATTCAGGGTTTAATTGAGGATGATGAACTTGAAACTGATTGCCTAGAAGAAGAGGAAGCCGAAGATGAGACACAGAACTACAAAGAAGATAAGGATTCGAAAAAGATTATCCAGGAAATTAGTACTGAAATAAATGTTGTCGAAAGCTTTATCCAAAAAGCAAATAACATCAAAGACGACACAAAGGCAGAGGCTCTCCTAAAAGCCCTTCAAGCAGGTTTCCAAAGAATGTCTGAAATGAAGGACCCTGTTTCAAAACAATCGGCTCCTAAGAAAGCCATTGTGTTTACAGAATCGCGTAGGACCCAGGAATACCTTGCCAAATACCTATCTACCAACGGTTACAGGGGAAAAGTGGTTACTTTTAACGGGACCAACAGTGGCCCTGAAGTAACTGAAATCTACAAGAAATGGGTTGGAGGTAACGAAGGATCAGACAAAGTAACAGGCTCCTCTCAAGTGGATCGTCGGACGGCATTGATTGATTACTTTAAGGATCAAGCAGAAGTAATGATTGCGACAGAAGCCGCAGGGGAAGGCGTCAATTTGCAGTTCTGTGCCCTAGTCGTAAACTATGATCTTCCATGGAACCCTCAGCGAATTGAACAAAGAATTGGCCGCTGTCATCGTTATGGACAGAAGTTTGATGTGGTAGTTGTCAATTTTCTGAACAAACGAAATCATGCAGACCAGCGTGTTTTGGAGCTCTTAACCGAGAAATTTAAATTGTTCAGCGGCGTGTTTGGAGCATCAGACGAAATTTTGGGAAGCATTGAAAGCGGATTGGACTTTGAAAAGCGTATTGTTGAAATTTACGATTCTTGTCGGGCACCAGAAGAAATTGAACGGGCTTTTTCCCTCCTACAAAAGGAACTGGAAGAGAATATCAGTGAAAAAATTAAAGAAACTCAGAAAATCCTAATTGAGCATTTTGATGAAGATATTCATGACCTTCTCAAGTCCAAGCTTGGAGAAGCAGAGGAACGATTAGACAAGGTAGGGCGATGGTTCTGGAGACTGACTAAACATATTATCAACATAAAGGCAGAGTTTGAGGATGATAATTTCGCATTTTTATTGAAGGAAAAAGTGGTTGAAAATGCACCAGTGGGAAAATACCAGTTAATCCGACAAAAAGGGGTTAAGCATTTTGAACATGCCCACACCTATCGGTTAACGCATCCACTTGGGGAGCATGTCCTCAAGGCGGGGGCGGAGACAGATACTCCTCTTGCTTACATTACGTTTGATTATGCCAATCATCCTACTAAAATTTCTGCGATTGAAAGTTTGCAAGGCAAAACAGGTTGGCTTTCGTTGAAGCTTTTGCGGGTTGTGGCTTTACAGATTGAAGAATACTTGATTTTTACCGGCATGACTGATAACGGAGGGTCTCTTGATAGGGAAACGTGCGAGAAACTATTCAATTGCGAATCCGCTTCACAACCAGTGGTAATTAGCGATAATATACCGTCCGGCCTAACAAAAAATTCTACCCGGCAGATGGAAGCCCAGATCAGTAAAATAGTGGAGGCCAATCACCGGTTTTTCCAAGAAGAACGGGAGAAGCTTGAGAATTGGGCGGATGATAGAATTCTGGCTGCTGAGCAGGCTTTGTCGGACACCAAAATCCGTATCCGATCCTTGAAGCGTGAAGCTCGATTGATTGGTTCTATAGAAGAGCAACAACGTATCCAAACAGAAATCCGCGACTTGGAAAAACTCCAACGTCGTCAACGCCAGGAAATTTTTGAGGCTGAGGATGAAATCATCAATAAACGTGATGAGCTGATCGAAGCGTTAGAGCAAAAACTGAAACAGAAAACCCAAATCGACGAGTTGTTCACCGTCCGCTGGAAGGTAATTTAATCCCTGTTTAAAAAGGTAATGTATGCCAAGTGTTGAAAAACAAAGAGAACGGTTAATCGGTCTTTTAAAAGAGCTTTTCCAGTTGGACCAACCTGATCTTGATTTTGGATTTTACAAAATCATGCACGCCAAGGCAGATCGTGTTACAGAATTTCTTAAAAAAGACCTTTTATCTATTATCAAGGATGCCTTTGGCGATGCCGACGCACTAAAAACTGAGGAAGCCCGACTAGCATATGAAGCTGCTATCAAACAGGCGAAGGAGTTTGGTGCTCCCAATCCGGAAGCTACAGAACCCGTGAAAAAAGCAAAAGCGATCTATGAAGCGGAAAAAGATAGTGGAACGAGCGAGAGCGAGGTTTACGATCACTTATATCGTTTCTTTGAGCGGTATTATGATAACGGTGATTTCATGAGCCGCCGGTATTATGCTAGGGAAACAGACGGCAAATCCGCTGCCTATTCAATTCCATATGATGGTAGAGAAGTATATCTGCATTGGGCCAATCGCGACCAGTACTACATCAAAACATCTGAATATCTGAATAACTTTACATTTTATCCTACAAAAGCTTCTGAATATGAAGCACACCACGGGAAAATAGACGACACCCAGTCTGTGAAAGTTCATTTCCGGATCGTGGATGCGACGGAGGGTGAGCACAACAACGTCAAGGCCTCGGATAAAACAGAACGATACTTCATTCTTCATGCAGAAGAGCCGGTAAAGCTGGAGAACGATGAACTGGTTATCCAGTTTGAATATCGTAACGACCCGGAGAAAACGGGGCAGGAAAATACTTGGCGCAAAAAGCGTTTGGAAGAAGCGGCAAAAGTTTTGAAAGAAGTATTAGCCTCTGTGGAAGGCGGTGAACCTTTCCACAAGGCGTTGGTTGATACACCCGCGCCGACAGAAAAAGAACCAAAGCGAACGCTTCTTGAAAAATATCTTATGCAATATTCCGCTAGGAACACGATGGATTATTTCATCCATAAAAATCTTGGAGGGTTTTTAAAGCGAGAACTGGATTTTTATATCAAAAACGAGATCATGCGTTTAGACGATATTGAATCTGCTGATGTCCCACAGGTGGAACTGTATCTGGCAAAGATCAAGGTTCTCCGCAAAATCGCTAATAACCTAATTGACTTCTTGGCCCAGTTAGAGGAATTTCAAAAAAAGCTCTGGCTGAAAAAGAAATTTGTATTAGAAACCAACTACTGCATCACACTGGACCGGATACCCGAAATTTTTTATGAAGAAATTTGCAACAATGACTTCCAGTTTCAGGAATGGGTTAGGCTATTTGCGATAGATGAAATCAAGAAAGATTCACATAACCCTGGCTACTCCAAACCCATTACGGTGGAATTCCTAAAAGCCAATCCCTTTCTGATCCTTGACACAGCATTATTCGATGAAAATTTTAAGAATCGCATATTAGCCGAAATACAGGATTTGGATGAAAATACGGATGGTTTGTTGATTCACTCTGAAAATTTTCAGGCTTTACGATTCCTTCACGAAACGGTTCAAAAAAGTATTAAGCATATATACATTGATCCTCCTTACAATACAGATTCGACCCCAATTCTTTATAAAAATTCTTACAGGCATTCTAGTTGGGCCTCATTGATACAAGATAGATTAAGCTACTCTATGGGGTTTCTGCTTCGGGAAGGTGTGAAAACTGTAGCAATAGACGACACAGAAATGGTTAATTTGTCCTCTATCATGGAAGGAGTAGCTCCGGAGCATAGACTTTCAAAGATTACAGTTATTCATAACCCGAAGGGTTCTATCACCAAAGACTTTAATCGTGTTCATGAATATGCATTATTCCTTACTCGAGAGGATGTGAAAAACTGTATAGCGAGAACCTTGGTAAAAAACGATACTCCGAGAAAAATGAGGCGCTGGGGGGAAAACTCTCGTCGAACGGAGAGAAGACTTTCCTTTTATCCGATTTATGTTAAAGATAAAAAAATAACTAGAATAGGAGAGGTTCCAAAAGACGATTACCACCCCGAAAGTAAAAATATAACATGTGATACAGGGGAGATTGAGGTATGGCCAATTGATCAAGATGGTGTAGAGCGAAGGTGGAATTTTGGCCTAGACTCAATCAATGAAAATATTGAAAGAGTAGTGGTTCTTGAGGTTGATGAGAGCCTGGATCTTTTTCTTACGCATGAAAGGACAGTTCCTAAAACTGTTTGGTCCGGAGGCGAATATGATGCGGGTAATTATGGGAATACTCTTTTGATTAATATTATTGGTAAAAAGGTATTTGATTTCCCAAAGTCCATAAAACTTGTAGAAAAATGCATATATTTGGCCACCCAAGATGCAGAAAAATCAATAGTACTTGATTATTTTAGCGGTTCGGGGACAACCGGTCATGCGGTGATTAATCTTAATCGAGAAAATGAAAAAAAGAGAAAATTTATTCTTGTTGAAATGGGTAATTATTTTGATGAAGTTACCAAGCCTCGTATTCAGAAGGTTATTTACTCCAAAGACTGGAAAGATGGCAAACCTGTTTCTCGTGAAGGTATAAGTCATATCTTTAAATACATCCGCCTTGAAAGCTACGAAGACGCTTCCAATAATCTTGATTTTCAAAGCAATCCGGAAAGAGATAATGCTTTAGAGGGAAATGGGGAGTTTCGCAAGAAATACATGCTTCGCTATTGGCTGGAAATGGAAACCAAGGGAAGCCCTTCTCTCCTCAATATAAAACAATTTATGGACCCAACCGCTTACACGCTCAAGATTAAAAAGCCTGGGTCTGATGAGTATATCGAAAAACCGGTGGATTTGATCGAAACCTTCAATTGGCTGATCGGTCTGCATGTGGATCATATAGACGCCCCGCGTACTTACAGCGCAAAATTAAAACGAGAAGAAGACCCCGAACTGCCGGAGGACCAGACAACGCGGTTAGCTCTAGATGGACGGATCGAAGAGAAAGCTGGTGGCAAATGGTGGTTCCGCAAGGTTGAAGGCCGTGCATGTAGAACACCAGGAGATAAAACTAATATGGACCGAGTTCTGATTATCTGGCGCAAACTTACTGGCAACCTGGAAGAAGATAATCTGATGCTTGATGAGTGGTTCAAAAAGTACCGCCTATCCTCCCAAGATACAGAGTTCGATCTTATCTACGTCAATGGTTCTAACAACCTACCTAACCTTCGCCGAGATGACGAGAATTGGAAAGTCCGCCTGACCGAAGAAACCTTCCATAAAACTATGTGGGATATAGAAGAATAATTATGGCGACACGTTCCAGAAATAGAACTAAAACCCTACCATTCAGTTTCAAGCTTGTTTTGAATCAATGGATAGTTAGCCTATTTGGGTTTGACCCATTAGCCGAGCATAAAGACGGCAGCCGGAAAATCCGCCCTATTCAGGCCCTGGCCAAACCGCTAAAGGAAACGCAGGAAGGACTTGATTCCGATAACCTGCATCATTTCTACAAGGCTTTGGCGGTCAATCTACCTCCAGAGTCCAAAATCACAAAGGATGAATTGCTACGGTATGAACACAATATCGTCAGTCACACCCTTATGATTAATGAAAGGCGCGAGAGGCCCATTGTCTGGAAATATTTTCAGTGGCTTTCGTTGCTGTTCGCGGAAATTTACATGGATCGCTTCTTTGGAAACAAAGATAAACTGAGGGCGGAGCTTAACGACTATCTGCATAATTTTAATGCCTACTGGGCCGAGCAAGGCTACGAAGAGGAAATTTTATCTTTTACAGAAGATGAACTGAACAAGCTATGTTTACAGAATGCGACTGGTTCTGGAAAAACCCTCCTCATGCATGTAAATTTCCTACAATTCCGAAAATATGCTGATGCTTCACCACTTAAGCATGAATTAACCCGAACCCTTCTGATCACCCCTAATGAAGGTTTATCGACGCAACACGAAAGAGAGTTCATTGCCAGTGATATATTGGCAGGTCGTCTAAACTTTACAGAC
>JAJDBH010000193.1 GCA_029261455.1 Nitrospinaceae bacterium | reverse complement strand
TCTCTATCTGATAGCCTTCTCCAAATTAATTCCGGAAAAAACTCTCATATAAAGATTTTCAGGTAATTTGTGCGACTCGGTAATAATAGTGCCTGGCACCACTAATTGCAACACTATTTTTAATAAATATTCATATTGTTTCGAAAACTCTCCACCTGAAAAGTACAGTATTCACACTTGGCCATATGAAGGAGACTTTTGCGTAAGCCGAAAAACAATAAAGCCATTATTTTTCAATAAGTTGTAAATAGCAAGAAATGGTGACTTGTCATTCTTGAGGAGGTAACGGGCGACGAAGGATCTCGTTTTTTTTTGGCCACAATACCACTTATGCAAAGATCGCCTTATCAGGGGGAAGTTTTTCAGGTCAAAACTATTGGAATTGAGGCATTTTTTCTTGCTGGAACAAGCAATTGGTAGCTGCCTCTCCGCCTAGGAGGGTTTGGGGAAGTTTAGAATTTCATCGGTGAAGAAACGTTTCTCACAATTATCAACGCTTTTTTTGACGAGCGAATGCTTGAATGCACTATCTATGCGAATCCATCTGTCGGCCAGATCTTCCGGTACGCCACAGGCGAGAACGCTTTCCTTTAAAATCTTGGATCTCAGGTCAAATAGTTCCTCGGTGATATACATGTGCCGGTGAACATTCTTGGGCATGCCGCCGGAATAGATCTTTCCGCCACCCATATTGGCAACCATGAAATCGGTCTGTTGGTCTTCAATAATTTTCTGGTCAATATGCAAAAAAAAGTTTTTCAACCACGGGTGCTTGTACAGTTCGTCGTAAAAATGCTTATGAACTTTTTCCAACATCGGCTTGCCACCGACTTCATCTAATAAGGTATTATCTTCCATCTACTCTCTTTCCAAAACCTTTCTCTCGGCGATCTTGCTTCGGTCCATCACCATGCACAAGATTCAAAGCGCCCATCAGATAATCATCGTTCGGTTCAATCAATCGCGCCACCACATGAAATACTCTTGGTTCCGTTTCATCAGGGTTACTATCGCAACGGAGCACCTCTGCCTGCACCTGGTTTTTCTTCATCCATTCGCTGTGTTCCAATTCAATCGTGGATAGCTCCCCCGCTTGAAGCGGTTGCGGAACCTCAAGTGAAATCCCTTCCACCGAAAGGTCAAGAACTTTGCTGTCTACCCATTTATCCGCAATCCGAGTCTTAACCGTCAGCTCCACTAATGAACGTGGAAAACCCCTCTGATCATTTCCCATATCGCATTCTCCCCGTTATTCGCCTGCAAGTAAGGCAATTGATCATCACGATATAAAACTTACCACAGCTTTCATAAAAAACAAAAAGCCTCTACCCATTTAAGGGTAAAGGCTTCTTGTCTTTTTTTCAACCACCAAGAGTGGAATATATTACGCTACCCCACGTAACGGACTTTACTTGCGGGGGTACGGGTATCCATATTTTTTCCACGTGAAGTGTGGTCGTCAATTTCCGCCGCACAACCAATCATCCTGCCGAAAAGGAAGGTGGCGAAGCTGGCAGCCTCAACATCCTCTTCCTTCATCTTGCCTTCACTGAAGTCCGCCCATACAACTTTAAGCAAGATAACGGCGATGACAGCATCGATGTTTACGCAGTAAACATTTTTGCTGACTTTAGCCTTAAACAAGGACTGAACGACGCTGTGATAAAAATCAAGAAATACGTTATTAATACCCTTTTCTTTAAAAAGGTCACGCACGAAAACTTCGCGGGGATCGTAGTTCACATCTTTCCCTTTGAATACCGGGTGATTGACACAGGGTAGTTTGGCGTAATCAAGGTTGCCAATCGCTTTCTGTTTCTTTTTATAGTCAGAATAGTTATTCGCCACTTCCATTGCCATGGCATCAAGATCAAGACCATGTCCGGTATCGGCAGCATTTTTAAGGCCTTTGCCTTTAAAGTTTTCCAACAGAAAAGCCGCCGCTTCATAACCATTACCGCCATGGGCGAATCCCGTATGAGTGAGAAAACCAATAAAGGCCTTGTTCACTTGAACCCGCTGCGGCTGCTCTGGTCCATCTGCACTGACGGCCCCTTTTGCACCCTGCGCTGAGATGGTGCCAGGTCCGTTTGTGATGATGAGTCCGAGTAAAACCTGAAACTCATAAAGCTCCGATTCAGAAGGCTGACGACCCAGAAGTGTGACAAACGCTGTTTTGGTGAAACTGTAATTAGGAATCAACTCTTCCAGTTTCACTCCAGCTATGCTGTCTTCAGTATGTCGGGATGCCGGAGCGGATGCGCCAACGATGGTGCTATAAATACGGGAGTACCAAGGCAGACGCGCCAAAGTCGTTGTTGAAATCTTTTTGCCTCTCAATGCTGCCCACCCCAGAGTGGTCCACACGGCACCAAATAGAGCATCGGTTGACAATTTCCCGCCATTGGCTTCTGCAAAGTCCTGCACAAACTGAACCAAGGCAGAGTAGCCAGCTTTATTGAGACAATCAGCCAGCTTTTTAGCACAAGGGTCATCGCCATCAGCAAGGAGCGTATCTTTGTACTTATCGGCTGCTTTTAATTGGTCCGCATAATCAAACTTCTCTCGCACATCATTCATCTTGCTGTATTGGAACAACTCTATTAATGCTGAGGAAGCATCCATGGCTTTTTGCACCATTTTTTTACCGCAGATAGCAACCGCTGCGGACACCACAGTATTAGGAGAGTTCCCGTTTTCCCTTGATGCTTCTGCAGCAGCCAAAGTTGCTTGACCGTGCTGATTGACATACATGTTCAGAACGATGTTGGCAATTTTTTCACCATAGTCACAGGTGTAAACCCGGGTCAAGGCATAGACCAGATTCGCTTCAAAGGTTTTCACGGAAGCATCAAGAATTGATGTGCCATGGATTTTGGAAACCTGTGTTTTCGGGTCCATCATGGAAGCGCCACTAGCATCCTTGAGATTCTCCCTGCGATGTTGGGCACCCACCATTTTATCCAGAGCTTCAATCTGTTCGTTATAGGGCTCCGAAGCTTCAACAACCGGAACATCCAGTTCAGGCGGCAATGACAGACCTTGATTATTGCCAAACCAACTTTTCAAGTCCAAGCTTCCTTTAGGTTCAAAGTCAGGCTTTTGGCCATTAAGCTCCATGACCTTGGTCACGGCTTCGGGGATATGAGCTATGTTGGTCACCAACGCACCTTTTTTGGAGAAAATCGGTTTTTGCGGGGTGTAGATACCGTCCACTCCAAAATAATCCATGAACCACTTTTCCTTGGCCAGGGCATCGTCTCCAGAACCAGCCAGCGACCCGGCATGTCCGCAAGCCTTACTCAGTCTGGCTTTCCAGCGACCCACTACACAAGCAACAATAGGCTTATCGGATTTCAAACCTCTTTCATAATATCCACCAGGCTCACTGTACATAACAGCGACTTTTGAACGGTCATCATTGTCAAAGGCGTGCAAAAATTCTTTTGCTCCATATTGAATATAAACATCCTTACCACTGGAAACAGAAGTCGTCGTGCCCCACCCTTCTGAAGTCAAATAAACTGCAATGGTGGTGGTGAAGTTACCGGAGTTCGAGAACAGGGCTACCGTTCCCTTAACCAGAGACTCTTCTGGAGCGTTTCCCCCCAGCGCACCGCCGAGACGAACGTGGTTCCACGCATCGGCAAGACCCAGGCAGTTACCGCCAAACAGGTCAACACCATTAGCCTGACAAATAGCACGCATGATACGAGAATCTTTAACAGACACTTTTTCTGTCAGTATGATGGCCTTCGTCAAATCCGGGTTTTCGCGTACGGCTTCAGCGATACCATCTTTCACGCCAGAAGGTGGCAGATAGACCACTACAGTATTGAATTTATGACCAGCTTCCATACCTTCTTTAATGGAGTTATAAACAGGAATTTTCCCTGTTTTGGTTGCCAGGGATTTACCGGATTTACCCGGTCCGGTTCCAAATACGATATTGCCACCTGAATAGTCATTACTAATCGGGGTTACACCTGAGCTTTCTTTGCCCAGAATGTTTAAGACCACAACCCTGTCTTCTTTGACTGCCAGTTCAGACAAGGAGTTGATGCCGCAGTAAAAGGGGAACTCTGCTACGCCTTGCTTATGCATTCAAACCTCCAAAACGAAAACAATTTTTATTGATATTTAAAGTTCAGTTAATCCTGCACCCAGCATCAACGATGCCAGTCAGGATTTTCACATTTTAAGTTTAGCTTTAATTTCATCCTTACCACCGCTTTTCATCCACTCATTAACCGCCAGAGTGTAGTTGATCACCTCGGACATGGCACTGTCGTGTCCGAAGAAACGGTA
>JAJDBH010000192.1 GCA_029261455.1 Nitrospinaceae bacterium | reverse complement strand
TTTCACTTTTGTTGCCGGTGGCTAAAACCATCCAACCGAGTTTATTGGACAGGGCCATGAGCAGGTTGCCGCGAATTCGAGCTTGCAGGTTCTCTTCTGCCAGCCCCGATTCTGTATCCTTGAATACTTCTTGCAGAATATCGTCATAAGCCTTCATAGCCGGCACAATGGGAAAAGTGAAAGTTTTGATGTTTAAATTTTTCGCCAGCGCCAGGGAATCGTCGATACTGCCCTTGGAGGAATGCGGGGACGGCATCAGCACACCGACCACATTTTGCAGCCCCAATGCATCGACCGCGACCGCCGCAGTGAGAGACGAGTCGATACCACCGCTTAAGCCCAGAACCACTTTAGTGAATCCGTTTTTACGAATGTAGTCACGGGTGCCCAGCACCAGAGCCGAGTAGATTTCTTCCTCCTCAGATTTCTCGCTGTAAACATTGGCCGATAACTGGACAAACTTTTTAAATTTTGACAACGAAGCCGGTGCCTTCACACTTTGAATTTTCGAAGGATTCGTCTTATTGGGCTTTGGTGACAAAGCGATATCTGTATAAATTATTTCTTCTGTGAACGAGTTGCCCTGCGCAAGAATTTCCCCATCGGCTCCCACCACCAGACTGTGCCCGTCAAACACCAGTTCATCCTGCCCCCCGACCAGGTTGACGTAAGCGATCGGGCATTTATAGGTTTTAGCTCGCTTGATGATCATCTGTCTGCGTTCCTGCGCTTTACCTTTGTGATACGGCGATGAAGAAATGTTGAGAAGAAGATCTATATGCTTGCTCAAACTTTTTCCCGGCCCCGATTCTTCCCAGATGTCTTCGCAGATTGTGAGTCCTATTTGCACCCCTTTCAAAGAAAAGCGCAGAGGCTCATCCCCTTCGGTGAAATAGCGTTTCTCGTCGAACACATCATAATTGGGCAGAAGCATTTTGCGGGCAGTGGCTACATGTTTTCCATCACACATCAGGGCGGCCGAGTTATAAAGGTGTTTGCCTTGCTGCTCGGCGAATCCGATCACAGCTGTCAGGCCACGTGTAACGGAAGCGAGTTTTTCCAGAGTTTTCTGGCAATCTTCGACAAAACTTTTTTTCAGCAATAAATCTTCCGGCGGGTAGCCCGTGACCATCAGTTCGGGGAACAGCACCACATCAGCACCCATTTTGCGGGCTTTAGTGCAGATCGATTTCACCTTCTCGGCATTGGCTTTAAACCCGCCTACCAGGCCATTGACCTGTGCCAGCGCAAGGCGCAGGGAAACTCCCTCTCGGGAAGCTGAAGTCTGCCCCTTTTTCGTTTTCGAAACATTTTTTGTGGTCATGAGTATAAATTTTGAGGAAAATAATTGGATGAGTATCACTGTGGATTATACTATACTCCTAAATAAATCCAATATTGAGGCGTTATCGAAGTCCCTATGAGCGAAGCTGAATCAAATCCCGCTGAAGAAAGCATCAAACATTCCATTCGCAAGAATGGGTTTCCTGAGAAGATTGTCCGTCTGCCCTTCAAGCCTGTTTATGACGCCTGCAAAAAGCACGGGTCTTCGCTGGCAGATGTGTTGGACAAACTTCAGGATGAACAGATTTTCGGTAAGATCGTTGGCAACCATGTGGAGTTTCGCTCACGGGAGAAAATTGACTTCAAAGCACCTGACAAAAATAAACCCTCTGATGAATTTTCCTGGCTCAAAGGTGCCGCCAATATGGAAGGATTTCAAAATGCCGCCAAGGATGCTATGGGGAAGATGAATCCCGATCAAATGGCGGAAGCACGTAAAATGATCGAAGACATGAGCGAACAGGAAAAAATGGACATTCTTAAAATGTTCACCCAGCGCTTTGATTCCGGAAAATAATAAAACCAGGACACTATAAAATACCATGTTGACCTTCGCTAAAGATATCGGCACAAGAGACCACAAGCACGCACTGGAAGACAAGCTGCCCGAACTAAAACAATATATGGAGTACCAACGCAAACTATTCCCATACACGGTGGTGCGAGCAGGACTAGACCTGGCCTACAAAGAACTCGATGACATTCTGGACTTCATCGAAAACGGTTACCGTCCTCCTGAAGATTCTTCGAGGCGGGAATACCCGACCGATGTCAACCAATGGTATAAAAGCCGGTTCCCCTGGTCATCGGCCTTCTTGAAAATGGAGGAAGTGCATTTCGCATTGGTCGTTCTCATCAAAGCGATGGATTCCTTTGGCACTCATGAACAAGTCAACGCCTATCATTGGGCCGTGCTTTATGATTCCGCCCACAATATCATTCAAGTTTATAACGACCTGATTCGAAACGACCCTGGCAATTCCCGTGACATTCATTTGAGCAACGCGGTGGAAGTGAACTTTGACGACTTCATCAATAATTATTGGCCTGATCTGGATTTCATGACTTTTTCCCAGGCCGATTATCCTCACGCCCATCATCAGGAAAGAAAACATTTACTGGAAGAAGAAATCAAAGACATCATGTCAGAAGGGATAGAACCTCTTGTCGCACTAGAAAAACTACAACCTCCCTTCAAACTCGATTCCTACACACTCAAACTTCTCAGGCGGGACCCTGTAGAAACCCGGTTTCTCGAATTAAAAGGGGCTCCTGATACCGGCAACGAGTTTGACAGTATCTATAAAGAAAATGTCGAAGACCCTCAACACGGCAAGATGAGTGTTATTGATGCAGAATATATTAAAAATTCTGAGCACATGAAAGCGGAGACACCCGCTTCATAAGTGTCTAGGGAGCAAACCCAAGATAACCCGATTCACTTGTTTGGATGCGAGGCTTTGGAGTTTTCCTGATCGACTTGTTCAGAGGGATCGAAGCTGTATCATCCACTTTTCTCCCAATCCGTTTTTTTCTCTTAGCCGATTTCTGCCTGGAACGATTCTTTTTATCTGGGGATTTCCATTCAGCCACTTCCAAAGTAGGTTGCTTCGCTCCTCCCCAGAAAGACTGGCTCACTTCCATTCCATCAAATTTCCCATCGGTTCCTGCGGCCAGCTCAACCAGTTCAAATTTTTCACTAAAGAGATTAGCCGTGAAAGGTCCATTCGGAGAACTGGCAACATGGTCAACCGGTGTCTTATCAAAAAAGTTAGGACCCAGTAATTCGAAGACTGCAAAACTAAGTTGTTCGTTACTTGCATTAGAAAGCTGACCCAGGGTTTTGCTTCCTATAAGTGCATTCCTGATATCACGGCGCACGAACAAACATGTTCCCGCACAATTTGTTTGCCCTGTAAGCTCCCCTTCAAAAGAAACCTCGACACTCCCTCCAGCATTGTTGATTTTAGAAATATCCAGTTCATCAAACTCGAAGATGTCAACTTTACCGGAAGTGGAGTTATCGATATCCAAAGATTGGACTTTTGTTTCAATAGCATTTTCTGAGCCAAATCCAGTCGCCAAATCTGCGACCAACCTTCCGTTTGCAGCATCGATATCAAGCCACGGACTTGAATCACCACCAAGGCTGGTAAATTCCGGGGGTAATGCGGTATCACCATCGACTGCGCCGCCACTGGTTGAGGTCAGTGTCACCGCAGTATCGGAAGCACTACTGGTCTCAACGCGACCAAGCGTAATATCTTCATCAGCGGAAAGCTCTATGGTTCCCGAACCCGCATTAAATACCGTTCCATCCACCATGGTCAAAGCTCCGCCTGATCCCGCATCAGTAAGATTAGAATCGTCATCGGCCTTGACGCTGATGTTTCCGTTAGCGGACAAGTCACCCGCAGCGGTGAATATGATGTCATCATCTGCACTAAGATTGATAGGGCCACCGGCTGTCGCCTTGCCTGTCACATTTAGGGAGTTGCCACCATCCACCGTCAAATTCAAGTCTCCGCCAACTGTTGAGGTAGAAAGAGTCACCGCATTATTACTGACTAGCGTGGCGTTTCCAGAGCTTCCAGAAGTGTTCAGGCTAACCGCGCCAGTAAACGCATTAGCTGTGTTATCCAAGGTGATTGCCTGATTAGCAACATTCGTGGTGAAGCTGGATGCTCCCGTTATTGTCAGAGCTCCCGTATCCGCGATTGACCCGCCTGAAGTAACGTTAAAATCAGTAGCAGACAAATCACTTCCAAAGCTTACTCCTCCTGTCCCAGCATTCAGTGTCAGACTACTGAACGAAGATGCTGTAGAGGAAAAGTTAACAGCACCAGCTCCAGAACTCGCGACCAGGGTCAACGGAGAAGAAGAGAAAGACACCCCATCCACAGTGATTGTTCCATTTGTTGCGCTTCCTATCGTTAGACTTCCTGCAGTAATCTGCCCCAACTCAGTATTTGTCACCGAAAAGGTTCCTGCGCCCCCACCCAAGCCAATGGTTGTTCCAGATAAAGCTGTCAACACAGTGGTGCCAGCAGTCCCTGAAGTCAACGAACTACCCGTATCCAAAACCAGATTACTAGCAGTCAATGATAAAGAATTATTTGTCGTGGACATTGTTTTACTTGCTGCCAGAGTAAAACTGCCGGTGCCATCACTATCCGAATCTGCATTCAGGCTGGTCGCTCCGTTAGTAGTCAAACTTGAAGTAAGTGAGATTCCGTTTTCAGCATTCACCGTCAGACCTTGAAAAAAGGAGTCTGTCGTGCCAAAAGTTACTGACGACCCGGAACCGGTGGCATTCAAAGTGAGTGCCCCGAACTGGTCGCTATTGGCAGAAGTCACTCCATCCACCGTGACACTTCCATTCGTTCCATCACCAATGACGAGGCTGCCAGCGGTGATATTGCCCAATTCTGTGTCACTCAGGCTCATGTTGCCAGTCGTGCCCAGTCCGATCGTAGTTCCCGATTGAGAAGCCAGAATCGTTGTACCTGCAGTGCCACTACTCAGAGTACTATTCAAGGCCAGGTCGATCGCTGTAATTGAGAGCGTATTATTCCCAGTGCTCAATGCCCCGGCAAGTGTGAAAGTTCCAGTAGAACTGTCATCTGTATCGGCATCGATAGTTGTAGCTCCGGCCGAAGTGAAAGTATTATTGATGTTGATACCATCGCTTGCGTTCAGAGTTATTGCGCCTGGTGTCGATATGCCACCTGCAGCAGCACTCAATGAGAGGGAACCCGCTGATACTGTGCCTGCTGATACGGTACCGCTATTGATGACCAATCCAGTAGCCCCACTTAACGTCAACGCGCCCTGCCCAGTAATGGTTCCTCCACTTTGACCGATGGTCAGTTTTCCTGCTAAGGAACTAAAACTGTTATTCGCAGAAAAGGTAATATCTCCATTCACTAGATTAATGTCACCAGTGCCAATAATTCTGCCCTGCTCACCACTGTCAAGATTCATCCCGAAGCCTGAGCCAAGCCCGATCCCCAATGAACCGCCGTCTGAAACATTAATGGTGGTTGAGCCCGTACCACTGTCAAGTGATCCCGTCAAAGTCATATCATTTGCCGTCACCGCCAATGAATTATTGGTGGTTGATAATGTCCCTGACGAAATAGTGAAATCACCCGAACCGTTATTATCAAGATCGGCATCCACAACCACCGCACCATCGACGGAAAAACCATTCAGGGTAATCCCCGAATTGGCGTTGAGCGTTGCCGATCCAGCTGAAGATTGACTCAACGCATCGCTAACTGTGATACTGCCATTCGACGAAAATGTAAGTGCCCCATTTGCAGTGATCGACCCTCCCGTTGCGCCCAAGGTAATGCTCCCTGCTGAAGAGGTGATGCCCATGCCACTGGCAAGCGAAAGTCCGCTACTACCCCCTTGAAGGGTAATATCGTTCACCGCGCTTAATATACTATTGCTTAAAGTCAGACCGTTTGCCGACATGGACAAAGTCCCTGCGGAGGTCAAGGAGGTGTTGATACTAGTGGTTCCTGTGGAAGACGTCGTCAGGCTTCCATTTGAACTGATACTTGATGCAGAAAGAGTCAAGCTGCTTGCTGAAGTTAAAGTCGAATCTAAAATAGTATTTTCATCGCCAAACGATAACGCCGAAGAATTTGCGTTGATATTGATCAAACCAGATGTCGTCTCGATGCCACCATTAATATTGATTCCAGAATTAGCCGTTAAATTGACGGCCCCGGCCACAGTCAACTTTCCGGTCAGGGTGATACTTGTAGGTGCGTTCAGAGTTAAAGCACTTGCGGCAGTTATCCCTCCCGTCTTGGCACTCATTGAAATGGCGCCCGCACTGGTCAAAGTTACTCCGCTGGCAATATTGATATCGTCCTTAGCCTCTAATTGATCGACACCATTATCAGAGTCTCCGTCCAGAGTCAGGGAACCAACAGTGGTCGTCAGGTCAGCATTGACGTTTACACCGTTCACCGCTTTAGCAGTCAACGTCGTAAACGATGATGAACCTTCAAAATTAATTTCCCCCTTTGCTCCAGATATATGCGTACCCACATTCAGTTCGATTTCATTCTGAAAACTGGTTGCACTCTGGTCAAAACCAGCAACATAAATATCCCCATTGGTCAAATCACCAATGATAAACTTATTAGCCGTCATTCTATCAAGATCTGTTGTACTGAGTGAAATACTGCAGACCCCACCACAAGTTGCGGAGGACCCAAGCCCTATTCTTCCACCATCGCTATGGGAAATTTTAATACTTCCTGTGCCACTGTTATAATTGCCGATCAATGACAAGGTAGATCCTGACAACGAAATATCTCCGCCATTTGAGACCAGGTTCCCCACACTCAAGGTATCTGTAGCGAAAAAATTTATATCTCCACCTTGTGTGTTTATCGAACTATTATCATTTTGATAACTAATGGAGCCGTTCTTGACCTTGAAGGTAATTCCATTTTGCAGGTCAAGCTTGACCACATCGTTAAAATCCTTACCAATTAAAATAGTGTTAGTAGCCAGAAGGATGACGTTGGAGATTGCGGAATTAGCTTCAAGAGTGGCTTCATAGGTGGTAAAAGTCACAGCACCACTATCAGCAGTGGGAGTACCCTCTCCACTATGGATTGTGATGAGATCAGGATCAAGAAGCAGGGTTCCTGTTTTTCCATTTGCGGCGGTAGTATCCACCGAACCATCAAAAAATAGTTCTTCTTTTCCGGAAACCTCTACGAACCCACCATCACCAAAATATTTACCACCACGGCCTTTGACAATGCCGTAAAACCGCATACGACGATCAGCCCAGAAAATCAGTTTTCCGCCATTTCCATTGGTCACAGCATCGGCAAAGGTCTGAGTATCTGGCCCAATATAAACATCCATTGCATTAGGAACCGACCCCTGCCCCTGATAGTCACCACCAAAAAGAAGCGTTCCGCCACCCAGATCACCGGAAACATCTATAAGACCATTTTCTGAAAAATTCAGCATTTCACCCAGAACATGAACAGTACCTCCTGTTTCCCCTTCATCGTAACCCGATGCATCGAGAGTGCCAGTCACTTTAACTTCGCCAGCATCTCCGCCTGAGAGAATAATCGTTCCATTTTGCTCAGACACTGAATGCGCCTGGATGACACCATCCATATTGATCACCCGATCCACAATTCCCTGGGCCGCATTAACATCCAGTCGCACCACCCCGCCATCAGCAAAGATGCTTCCGCTATTGGTAACAAGAGAAGATAAAACTTCTCCATCCATTCCCGTCACTTGTCCCATCACCTGGCTATCCACTCCCAAGTTAATGAGTTGATCACCATACAAGTCCACCGTGAAAGTTTTTCCAGAAGCCAAGCTCACCTTGCCCAAACGCGCGGTGATGATTCCCATGTTCTGAACACCGGGAGCAACCAGAGCAACCAGACCGCCTTCTGCCGCTGTGATGCTGCCTTGATTAACCACAGTCGAAGACAAATTGGAGGGAATGCCAAAGTTATAATTACTGTTCAAAAAATCTGCATTAGAGATATCACTGGTAGTCGCTAGCAAACCATGAACATCTACCTGTGCATTAGCACCAAAAAGAATTCCGTTAGGATTGATCAGCCAGAGATCACCGTTAGATGTCAGCTTGCCAAAAACCTGCGAAACGTCGTTTCCAGTCACCCGATTGAGTGTGACCCCACCCTGGGATAGTTGGAAGTCAACCTGTTCGGCACTACCAATTCCAAATCCCTGCCAGTCGATAATGGCTTTGTCAGTGGTTTGTTGGATGATCATTTGCTGGGAGGAGGGCTGATTGATCGTGGCCGATCCCGCTTGCACCGTTCCACCAGTTGGAAGGGCAAAAACCATGGAAGGGAAAACACCAACAAGATAAGACAAAAATGAAACCAGAAAAACAGCCACGTTACTCGGCTTTTTCGAAACCTGAAAAACCCTGCCTGTACGCCGAGCAGAAACCGGGCTCGACTTCACATCCACTGACGTGGAGGACAATGAGCCTCCGGCGGCTACGCCGGGAAATGCTCTCTGGTTCATTTCAAAAACGTTCATAAAACCCCTTAAAACCTTGCCGACAAACTGAAGAAAGCTCGACCATCCGTGCTACCTTCTGATGACACTTCCTGGTCCAGTGGCTTGTTCCATTCCACATATCCAGAAATCACATCCGTTATGTTGAACCGGATACCAAGTCCTATCGAATAAAGATCATCAGACTTAGAACCGGTGGCGTTCTCAAAACGATTCCAAACCTTTCCGTAATCGAAAAAGGTGTACGCCTGCAAATCTCTGAAGTATTTTTTCTTTGGCTGGAAGGCTTTTTGGAGTTCCAGCTTAAAGGCTAAACCCGAGTCTCCGGTAATTTCAGAAGAATCATAAGCCCGGCCAAACTGCGCACCACCCACACCAAATTCTTCTGAAGCCAAAAGCTTTTCAAACGAATACTGCCAAGAAAGTGCTCCCAGCAGCATCCACGAAGGTGCCAATTGCTGTAACCGAAGTGCCTCTCCTGTAGCCTTGGTGGAGTCACTGTGTCCTCTGGGACGAGTCGATTTTGTCGAGCCCGATTCAGTTGCATCGAAAATATCAAAGCCCTTGCTCAAATTGAAACTGAGTAAGTTGACACCCTGATATTCGTCGACAAAATCATAAGACACTCCCAGGTTAAAGATCCGTAGACGGTCTTCGGAGTCAAGTTTCCCCAGAATTTCCGTTTCCGAATCTCGGTTCGTATAACCTATGAATCCATTCAAGTTTTCAGATCTGGATCGGATAAAGGGATGCGTAATTTTGAACGTGAAGGTTTTACTTTCCCCTTTCACCTCAAAAAGTTCTAGATCAGAACCGGGCTCGGAATCACTGAATGATCCAGAAAAAAACAGTTTGGTGCCTTCTGAAGATATTGGCTGCTCATAGAAACCGCTGAAAAACTTCAATTCATTTGTGTTGCTCGTCACTACGCTCTGCAAGCCGATACGCTCATAGTTTTTGAGAAGTGCATTGCTGGATATCCCGGCATTAATTTGAAATGGCCCATTGAATTTAGTGCCTCGGTTGTCCGCGCCAATACTTCCGTCATAACGCTTGTTGGTAAGAATCAGTGTTAGGTTGGTAGCTCCCTGTTTAAATTTAGAAGGAGTGAGGACCGATTTAACTGAAACCCCCGGCAGGTCATCCACCAAAAGTAAATATCTCTCAAGGTCTGTAGCTTTTAAAGGTCGGGACTTTAAGAGTGCTTTTCGATATGCGTTGAGAAGCTTTCTTGGACCGCGCACCTGGCCTTGAATGGCAACCCGATCAACAAATCCCTCAATCACATCGATTTGGACCACGCCATCCTCAATTTTCTGAGGAGGAACCACTGCCTTCGAGAGAATGTATCCATCGGTTCGATACATATTTGTGATCTTCTGAGCAATGATATAGACCTGCTCGAGATTCACTCTCCGATGTAAATACCTTCTGAATAATCGAGAGAATTTCCGCTTGCCATAAATCGTAGACCCTTTGATGACCATTCTCTGGAGAAGAAAATTCACCTTTCTCATCTCAGCCGGAAAAACAGGCTTCAAATTGTCCGGTTTTACAGGAACCACCTTTGATTGCGGGTATTCCTGTTTTTTAAATCTCTTCTCAAACCGATCGGGAGCCGCCTGCTTATAGGTCTGGTCCCGTCCCTGAGGGGTAATTTGAGCGTAAGATAGCGATGCCATAGAACTCCACCAAAGGCAGACAAAAATCCCTATCAGCAATACTTTGCTAAAATTTCGAATATTTGCCTGGTCCCAGTTCATACACCTTTCCCAACTCTTAACGGCATTCAAGGACTTAAAGTTAAGCATTTTCAACATCTACCAAAACCCTTGAAATACCGAAAACAAAGGAGTTGCATGATTTTATCAAGAGTAGAAATATCTCCGTCAATCCTGCAACAAGCTAAACTTAATGCCCAAAAATCAGCGTGTTTCACCCCTTAAGAAGAGCCGCGAATTTTTGAACAGAAAACCCTTTGTTTTCAAAAATAATATTAAAAAAAAACGTTTTTTTATTGCTCCCCAAATTGGGCGCAATTATTCGCAATAAAGAGAGCAAGGAGTATGCCAAATGGAAGGGCCAGCGCAAAAACACATAACTCATTTAAAAACAAGCGGTTATTAGATATTTTAGCGAGGCTGTTTGGTGGGGGGTTAGAGCTTAAGGGTAATAATTTCACCAATGCGTCAAAAATTTGTTTTTCGCTCTAATTTGCGGGAAATGAATCGTAAAAATCCAATAAAACAAGAAAAACAGGGAGTTTCAAATATTTACACTAATAGATTTACAAAAACATATTTATTATCTATGATAATTGGCTAAAATCAGACCTTTTCGGGGAGGGTCATAGATAACAGAGCAATCATCAGGGATTGAGCCATGACAGGGAGGAACTCAATGTTAACTTTGAATATGTGTGACTTTTGTTCACACGAGAGGTCTGATTGCGGTGCCCAGCCCGCTCTCGCTGATTTGCTGAATCTTGACAACCTTGATTCTGAACAAAAAGGCTCCGTGGTAGCCTGCGACAAATATATAAGCCCCGTGGATGTCCTCAAAGAGAGATTTCACGATCCCAATCTGTAGGAATAATCGTCCCTATTCCAGTTTCTTTAAACCCACCCGAATTACCCCCATGTTTTTAAGCTAAATCAGAACTTCTCAATCTTTACAGGGTTGTAACAATGGCTTAACAGACATGTAATGGTCATAGCCTAAACTATTTCCCATAACAAGATTTTATAAAGGGAATAAATATGCCTTGGGAAAAAGATAAGAAAAAAAGGTTGGCCGAATATCTTTGGACAGAGATCAATAAAGCAATCGTAAAATCTCCCGATGTCCAGTTCTCCATAAAAAAGCTTGAAAAATTACAGCTCCTTGATTATGTCGCGGAGTTTAATCTCGTGCTAGAAGTAGATAAGCTTATAGAAAGTATTTTGAAAAAAGGTGCGGAGAAGGAAGCCAAAATCCTGGATATGGAAAAATTAAAAAAAGAATTTTTAGAAACCAAAGCAAACTCTGGCTATGAAGAAACTCAACTTCCCGACGAAGCAGAAATGGAAACTTTAGAAAAAAAATTATCCGAGATTTCCCCATCCTTTTCAACCCACCCGCCCGCGCAGTGGGTTGATGGCAAGGCCCTGTCAGAAAATGAAATCCTCTTTGAAGAATATTTGAACCTGGGATTCAATGAAAAAAACTGGCTGAAAGAGGCTAAAATCCACTTCGACAGCTAGTCATCCAGCAAAGTAAGACCCGCGTGAGAAAAGGGCAAGCACCATAAAGCAAAATCTATGATGACCTCAGGGAGTAGTGAGCAGATGATCGGCGATAAGAACAATATTCCGCTTATTGACAGCAAGAAATTCCGATTTGAACAAAACATTTCCAGTCAGTAAACAGTAAACCGTCGCATCTATAACCGGGATGAAACTCTCTTCCCCTTGATTCAACATATCCAGAAGACGATTACTTGGGATCTTATAAATCTTTCCTTCTATTTTTTCCCCCGATGTTCGAATTACCGCATCAACAACTTCCTTCTTCACATATGCATTATAGGCCATAACCTTATCCTCTTAAATTTCCTATAGCTCATCTATTTACTGCATCAATTCGACAAGTTCAGCTTAACCCTCAAAAAAATTAAAATCCACACAAACCTTTTTACTTTCAATAGCCTACGGCTCCAACACACTCCAATTACTCTTTACAAAAAGCCAGCTAGCTTCTTGCTTTAAGACACCCTATGTTACAATCACCGAGCCACTAGGAGCCTCCGTATTTCAAAATATTCTTAATTCTTTCTCGCTCTTAATTTCGCATGAAACCAAAGACAATTTCGACGAAAACACCCGTACCCAATCGCCTGCAAGGCACTGATGGGGTACGCCGGGAAATCAAATCGGCAAAAGACTCCGAATGCAAAGGGCAAACTCCCATACAGGTGTTTCTGGAAAAAGGCTGGATCACTGAAGAGTTCATGGAGCTCTACTCCTATTGCTACGTCAAAAACCAGCCTAAAAAGAAACCCGCTAAATATTTAACCATCGTCATCGGCTGGGACCCTAGAGATCCTTCTGGTATTTTTACGGATGCCGTAGTTCGCGGTGTTCGCAAAGCGGGAGGGAAAGCCATAGTGTTGGGTGTCGTGCCGACCCCTTTGGTCCCCTTGTTCATGCTCCACAAAGGGGCTGATGGTGGAATTATGGTTACGGCTTCTCACAACCCCAAAGACCAGAATGGCATCAAACTTTTTCTGCCTTTTCATGGCGTAAAACCATTGCCCGCTGACGATGCCATCCTGACTCAAAGCCTGCTCAAACAAAAATTTGCTCCCATAAAAAAGGCTTCCCTAAAAGGAGGAAGAACCGATTATCGACATAAAGCCTTGGAACTGTTCCTGCATTTTTCCCTGCTACCCGAAAATTCATGGCTCAAGTCTCGCAATACTTTAAAAGCCCTCACTTTGGTCGTTGACCCCGCTTACGGCGCACTGGCAGGAATCGCCGCGCAAACTTTTCGAGAAGCCGGAGTCGGCAAAGTTTATGAAGTTAACGCAGGAAAAAGTGGCGCGGTGAACCTACGTTCTGGTGTCGCTGATCTGGAAGGGTGCCCATGCATTACCAGGGATATGACCTTAAAACCCGCCGGGAGATTTCATCGTCATAAAGCCGTTGTCAAACTTTTCGAAATCGGTCGAGCAAACCAGAAGTCAGCAAAATCCGGGAAAAAAAGAATTGCCGCCGCTATTTTCGATGCAGATGGAGACCGCTTTTTTCGCCTGGAGTACGATCCGTTTCAAGACACAATATGGGTCTTGAGTGGAGACGAGACGGCCATCCTCCAAGCACGGCATCTGGTCACCCACGAAAAGTATAAAGGATCGCTTTATATCAACACCGTTGAGAGCGACCTCAATGCTTCTACCTCCGCAGAGTCAATGGGACTAAGCCCTCTGCTCACCGCCGTCGGAGATAAATGGATTCTGCTTAAAATCCATCTCGCGCTATTGGAGCAAAAACTACTCACTGCAAAACTTGCAAAGAAAGAACAAGCGCAAATTAAAAACAAAATTAAACCTTTGCAAAAAAATGGAGTGACTAGTGTCAGCGCCATTCTGGACCTTGATGAGTTGATTCCCGACACCCCTGACACCGAAAAAAAACACCCTGAAACCCTGGCCGTAGGCAGCGAGGAAACAGGACATAACATCACCACGGGTTATTTAACTCTACCCAATAAAAAGAAAATAGAAGTGTATTCCGGCAATGGATTAAAAAGTGCTCTCAACACCTTTGCCGCCACCGAACAACTAGCTACAACCTTGTCACCGGAAAAATATATTCAGTCTATTCGAAGACCTTTTTCTCCGGGTTTCAAATCCACTCTTTACACCTACTACATCCGTCAAGACCTGTTTTGCCGCGACTCTCAAGTATGGAAAAAAGTGAAACGGCTTTTATTGCAAACCGCAAAACAAAATGGATACTCCGGCAAAACTCGAATTTTCCCTGATGATCCCGATATGTTATATATTGCCCTTGCAGAGGGAAAAGCCGGTGTCTTTGTTAGAAATTCCGGCACCGAAAACAAAATCAGCGTTAATCTGCGCGGCAGAAAATCGGATGCCAGAAAACTGGAGAAAATTGGGCTCGAAGTTATAAAGCTTTTGTTCTCTCTACTCAAAGATCCTGACAATGCTTTGTATAAAATGGAACTGTACGCCCTCAGTCAAATAGCATCTCACCCCGTGACCGATGAAAAATTGGAAGTGAAAAACCAGTACAGGTTAAGACTGATTGACGAAATGAAAAAGCAAAACCTAATTCAATCCAGTCCCGAAGGAAATCGCCTGACCCCTCTGGGCAAGTGGTATATAATTCACTAGCGGCGAGCCGCGCTGGCAAGTAGAACACCTTAGACCGAGATGAACCTTTTAACCGCTTTTACCGTTGAGCCAGTTATCAACGGAGGTACTCCGCATGAAAGATTTAAACCTGTTTTTTTCAAATTTGGCCGAACCTTATCGTGAGATTTTTTCCGACTGCGAACGGGTGTGGGATCCTTTAAAAACACTGGGCTCTCTGCTGGGAAAACTACTACAACAAAAGGCCGAGAGTGGGTCTTATGTCTCTCATTTGCAGGGGATAAAGACCACTTTAGATTCATCCAGCTTCCATCGTGGCGGAAAAGGGCTTTATGTCGAAGACTGGATCGACTTGGCCGAACCAGTTTATTTAAAGGAACTCGATATCTTCATCGGCAAGGGAACGCAGTTAGAGCCTTCGGCCATTATTAAAGGCCCCACCATCATCGGTGAGAACTGCGACATCCGGCAAGGAGCTTACATCCGTGGTAACGCCCTGATAGGGAACCACTGCACAATCGGCCACACCACAGAATTGAAAAACAGCATTCTCATGGATCATACTGAAGCCGGCCATTTCAATTACATCGGGGACAGTATTATAGGGAACCATGTCAATCTCGGCGCAGGGTCAAAGCTAGCCAACCTGCAATTCAGAAGTGCTGATGAAAAACTCAATGGTTATATCAACCCCATCCATATCCCTCTCGACTCTGAGAGCCTGGATACAGGAATGGAAAAACTCGGTGCCGTGATCGGAGACAATGTTGAGATAGGTTGCAACGCCATTGTCTGCCCCGGCGCATTGATCGGGAAAGATGTCTGGGTCTACCCCGGCTTGACCGTCCCCAAAGGCTATTACCCGGCCAAAACCCGACTCGTCCCCAAAGAACGCAAACCTCGATCTCTAAAAGGATAATGAAAAAAAACGAACCCGACAACAAAACCCCGCTCGACAATTTTTTTAATATGTTCGATGCGGTCGAAGAAGATATTTCCCAATCCATTTCTGACGACAATGAAGAAGCGGCAGAAATTGGCGGGTACGAGTGCCTGTTCATCGCCTTCAGCAATCTGCGTCTTTATTGCATGAGTTCCGGTATCAGCCTGAAGCAAATAGAAGAACAATATCAGGCCCTCAAAGAATCACCCGGAGACCTTGGTTCCTTCGCGGTCCATGAAGATCTGGATGAAAGCAGCGAAGTCGTCAGTTTCTGCAAACTGATGGAACAAGTCGAAGGCAGTCTTTCTGTTTTTGAGCGGCGTTGCGAAAAAAGTGAGGAAGTTTTTGACGAATGGACCTGTGTTCTCATCATGTATTCCTACCTGAAGAATTTTTGCGCAAAGAAAGAAGTCGATTTCGAAAACCTCCAGCAGGAAATCTCACAACTCCATGCCGAAATGGAGTCCGAAATGAAAAAGGGTGAAAATTCCTAGAAAACTTAGATATTTGCAGAATCCGTCTCTATTAGATGATATATTACTTGTAGTGGTTTTCTGCGGGGCATCTGCAAAATAGCTGAATAATCCGAGCAACAACCATATAAATTATTGAATAAAAAGCCGAAGTGGCGAAATTGGTATACGCGCTGGTTTTAGGAACCAGTGCCGCAAGGCGTGGAGGTTCGAGTCCTCTCTTCGGCATTAGATACAAAGGTTTATAATCGCGCAGGGTTAAACACAAGATACTCTGCGCCAATCTTTAAATATTTGGAAAGTTATGAAAATAGAGATAGAAGACATTGATTCCTGTAACAAAAAAATCAAGTTTGAGATTCCTTATCAGGAATACGACGTCAAACTGAAGCAGTATTACCAAAAGCTCGGGCGAGAGGTTAAGGTTCCTGGA
>JAJDBH010000191.1 GCA_029261455.1 Nitrospinaceae bacterium | reverse complement strand
TGGCTTCAGAGGTGATGAAGAAAGGGGCATCGGATTACTTAAGTAAAGACAAACTGAATGGGGAGAGCCTGGTCCGTAGTATAAAAAATGCCATTCAGGTGCGATCTTTTGAAAAAAAGGTTAGTGTTGCGGAACTTGCTCTGGCGGACAGTGAGAAGTCTTATCGCACTATTGTCGAGACGGTGTCGGATGTCATATTTCGTTTAGGCCCGGACCAGAAGGTCGAATTTATCAACCCAGCTATTCGTTTCTTTGGTTATGATCCCGCCGAATTAATTGGGCATACCATTGATGAATTTATTGATGTGCCTCCGAACGGGCAGGAATTTATTTCTAAAATCGCTACTCAGGCAGTTGGCCCAATGTCGACCACTAGTATGGAAGTGAGTTTTAAAGAAACTATTATGGATGGGGAAGGCAGGTTGATTCCTGTTCTACTGGATGCTTTTGGTCTTTGGAATGTTCCCGATGAAGAAGTTTTTAAAAATGAGGTTGATAAAAGTTTTTTGGGAACACTTTGCATTGCCAGGAATATCATGGAGATCAAGGCGGTAGAAGATGAACTGTTGCAAACTCAGCATCGCTTGATAGACATGGTGGAAGAACTCAAGAAAATATCCACCTTGGATGGGCTGACAGGGATTGCCAATCGACGATTCTTTGATGAGTATTCGGAAAAGGAATGGAGACGCGCGCAGAGGGATAAACAATCCTTTACTGTTGTCATGATAGACTTGGATAGTTTTAAGTCTTATAACGATACTTATGGGCACCAAAGAGGGGATGAATGCCTGACAGAAGTGGCGAAGGTTATTAAAAATTCTATGAAAAGGCCTTCTGATTTGGCGGCAAGGTATGGAGGCGAAGAATTTGTCCTAACGCTCCCTGAGACAGATAAAGAAGGCGGATATAAACTTGCAGAACAGTTGCGCCAACAAATTATGGCTTTAAAACTGGAGCACAAAAATAATGCCAGTGGCAATGAAATTACCATTAGTTTGGGAGTTGCTACCACTACAGCTGAGCCGGGAAAACTGTTTTCTGAACTCATTGATCAGGCTGATAAAGCACTGTATGAGGCTAAAAGATCGGGGCGAAATCGGACAGGTGTTTATGGCGAGGACCCGGTTTAAGCCCAAAAATAGAAAAAAATTGATAATTCCGGGAATAACTCAATGTAGAAAGTGATCTTATATAACGGAATTCAAATTCCACCCCTTTTGCGATCCGCCCGCCTTTTCTACCTCCTAGGCGGGCGGATTTCTTTTTTTGTGCCTATAGAATTTCCCAGCCCTTTTCAATTCTTTGATTGGTAAATCGAATAATTTTTAGGATGTTCTTCCCTTATTTCAATAAGTTAGTTATGCTTTTGAATAATATATTGTTCAACTTATTGATGCTTTGTTCGTCTCATGAGGTGTTCGGCAGAAATATGTGTTATTTTTGTGATTCATGAAAAATTTCTCTTTATTCAGACAGCTTTCTTTCGTATTTTGGATTTTCTTGGCATGGGGCGTGGGTCCTGCATTCGCGGATGTGAACGAGGCGTTTTTGCAATCCGTTATTGATGGAGACCTGAAAGAGGTTGAGTCCTTTCTTGAACTGGGTGCGGAAATTGAAACCCGTACTAAAAAGGGAAGTACGGCTTTGATCGTTGCTGCGGCTCAAAGGCATACTTCTTTGGTTGGTTTTTTGTTAAAGAGAGGAGCGAAAGTCAACGCCCGGAACCGCTACGATGATACTGCTTTATTATTGTGTGCCACCGTGGCTGATATTAGGTGCATGGAGTTGCTCATTGCCAGGGGAGGTGATGTCAACGCAAAGAACATGCTTGGCTGGAGCCCTCTTTCCAGGGCGGTAAGGTATGGTCATCTGCAGGCGATTAGGTTTCTGATCAAACAGGGTGCTAAGGTCGATATTCGCCTGAACGATGGTGCCACCCCGCTAATCATTGCTGCGGTGGAACAGCATTCAGGAGCAGTTCACTTATTATTACAAAGTGGTGCGGACCCAAATGCGCAAAACTTGGAAGGCACCACTGCGATATTATTAGCAACCCTTGCTGGCCGTGGGGATATTATTAGAGCTCTGGTTTCGGGAGGAGCAGATATGAAAACCCGTAACTCTTTTGGCGATCCTCTGCTGTTTCTTGCTGTAGAGCGGGACTTGGTGGATGCCGTTAGAGTATTGCTGGAGTTGGGAGTGAATGTGGAATCCCGAAGTCCTAGAGGTTGGACTCCTTTAATGAGGGCTGCTAAATATGGTCGGGTTCTTTCAGCCAGAACTTTGATTGCTGCTGAAGCTGATGTGAACGGGGCTAGTAAAAATGGAGCAACGCCTCTTATGATTGCGGCCGAGCAAGGCGAAATTGAAATGGTCCAGCTATTGATAAAACATCAGGTCGTTGTAAGTGCTAAAAGTCGCAACGGTGCGACTTCTTTAATCAGTGCATCTGCAGGTGGTCATGAAGAAATTGCAGAACTCCTTCTCCAGCATGGGGCGAAGCAGGATGCCACGATTGCCAATGGCTCAACATCCTTAATGGTCGCAGCCGAACGAGGTCATTTGTCCACGGTTGAAGTTTTGCTTCGCTATGGAGCTGATGTCCAAGTACAAAGTAAAAGAGGGTGGACAGCGCTTATGGTAGCTGCGGCAGGAGGACATGCGCGAATCACCCAACTTTTTCTGGAGAAGGGAGCGAGTACGAAATCAGTAACTAAGAACGGGTGGACCGCGCTTAAGGTAGCACTTAAATTAGACAGGCATGCCGTGGTCCGACAGCTTAAACAGGCGGGAGTCAAGCAATAGGATGTCAGTTTTTCTGAAGCAGGTTGTCCTGTATATTTTTAAGAAGGCCTATGTTCTGGGTGTGCCCTGACTTGCAGGCTTTGATGCGACCACGAATGGGTTTCCCCAATAAATAAAAATCCCCGAGTATGTCCAGAATTTTATGCCGTGGGAATTCGTCTTTAAATCGAAGTTTGGTATTCAAAACTTTTTTGTCGCCAAGCAGAATGAAGTTGTCAAGTTTGCCTCCTGATGCATAACCCATCTTCGTTAACTGCGCCATTTCTTCCATGAAGCCAAAAGTTCTTGCCGGGGCAATTTCTTTTTTAAAACTTTCATTGCCTTTGAACTCAAAATTGTAGTCTTGGATACCAATTGGTTCTGGATAATCCATGTGGTAGCTGACGCTAAAACTATCGCTGGGCTCAATGGAAATATAAGGACCACCTTGCTCCAAATTGCCAAAAGTGTAATTTTTGTCGATCACAATTTCTTCATAAAAACCATCCTGATCTTCAAACTCTCCATCTTCTATCAGGTCACAAAAATCTTTTGCGGAACCATCCATCACGGGTGCTTCATCGCCTATTTTTATGAGCAGGTTGGTAATTCTGTACATATGAAGAACCGCCATAATATGTTCTATGGTTCCAACTGAGGCCTGCCCCTTCTGCAAACGAGTGGCATAGTCTGTGGACTGGACATTTTCCAGTCGAGCGGGGACAGTCTTTCCAGAAGAGATATCCCCAAATATAATTCCGCTTCCTGGAGGCATGGGTTGTAAAATCAACCCGGTTTTAATGCCTGAATGTAAACCGCTACCGCATAACACCACACTTCGTTTGAGAGTGCGTTGGGGATGACGGTATCCATTATTGTCTTTTTCCGGGTCAGGTATTTCGATGGAATGCCGCTCTATTTTTTCGTTAAGTTGTTTTTCTTCTGTACTCAGGGCTTTGCAGGTTTTCTCAATATCCCAGTTGTTGCGTTTGAGATGGTGAATGATGAAATGCTTTTCCCAAATTAGTTCTGCCTCCTGAAGGGACCCGGCCTGATCAATGTTTTTGATTTCTATTTGGGGTTGCCAGATTTCTGAAGGCAAATCCTGAGCCGTTATCTTTTTCTGGTTAGCGCTGGTAAGAATCAATTTGTTCAGCACCGCCCTCAGTTCTTTTACATTTTCGGGCCAGTTATAGCGGCATAGAGCGGCCAGGGCATCTTCACCTATTTCGGGAATAGAGGCATTTTGTGTCTTCCGGGCCTCAGCTAGATAATCTTTTGCCATAGCGGGAATGCTCACGGCAAAATCGCGCAAAGGAGGAACAAATAAAGTAGTACTTTTGAAATTATCCAACAATGCAGGATGGAACTGGCCTTTTACAGATAGAGCTGACAAATCTTTGGTGGACGACGCAAAAATTCGGATCGGCATCAGTTCTAAATGGGAGTCATCCGACGATGAACCGTTGGCATTGAGAGCTTCCGCGAGTTTTTCCTGGAGGCCTTTGCTCAACGAATCAATATTGCTGAGATAGATCACTTTTTCTTCGTAAGTCTGGCCTGAAGAAGTGTTGTCTTTTAATCCTTTTCGAGGACGCTTAAAAAGTAGGGAATGAATCGCTCGTGCTTGGCGAAACGAACAATTTATTTTTACGAAGGGGCGGTCGCTTTTACTGCTCTGTCTGTGGATAGCCTGAGCGATAAATTCTTTGCCTGTCCCACTTTCACCATGCACTAAAACCGGTTTCATATTGCGGGAAAAATCTTTCACAGCCTTTCTCACTTCCACCATAGACTCAAAGCAAAGAGGGAGTTCTTTGGGTGTCAGTTTTTCCTCAACGTTGGACACAGAACGCCTGTTGCTCAATACTTCAGCTATTGATTGGGTGATCCGGTCAAGGGAAAAAGGTTTTTCTATGAAATCCTGGGCTCCTAATTTGGTTGCCTTGACAGCCGTGTCAATGGTTCCGTGCCCGGACATAATCAGGACTTCGATCTCGGGGTGATAAGCTTTGACAGTTTTTAAAACTTCAATTCCGTCCATTCCAGGCAGCCAGATATCCAGTAAAACCAAGTCAGGAGGGTCTGTTTGGATGATCTCCAATGCTTCAATACCATCCCCTGTCTTGGCAACTTCATAACCTTCATCGGCAAGAATTCCAGTCAAAGAGCTGACAATATTTTTTTCGTCATCGACGATGAGAATACGCGCTTTAGGCACAAGGGTTACCTTTGGAGACTTCAGATTGTGGGTGCGGTAATGCCCAACCGTGAATATTCGAGATAATAAATTTTATGACCTGCATTGATAAAGTTTTTTTCGTATTTGGTTTTTGGCAGGTCCACACGACATTCCAGAAAGCCTGATCCCGGGTCCTGATTTTGAAACAGTGGATCAGCATTAAAGTATTCCAGCATTTCGATGGCATATGGCTCACTGTCGGTCGCAAGATGTATTAGTCCTTCAGGGGCCAACTTCTGGCCTATGAGTTTAACAAAGTCAGGCTTGATCAACCTTCTTTTAATATGTCTTTTTTTTGGCCAGGGATCGGGGAAGTTGATATAAACAGTGTCCAATTCTCCATCCTTGAACAGGAGAGGAACTTTGAAACGCACGTCTCCATAGGCCATCCGGATATTTTCCAGCTGCAGTTTTTTTACCCGCGTCATTAACTTACGGATACCCTTATGGTAAAAATCCATGCCAATGAAATTGGTACTGGGTTCCTGAGCGGCCATCTCAATCAGGAAACTCCCCATTCCAAAACCGATTTCCAGTTTTAGCGGATGACTGTTTCCGAATTGGGTTTGCCAATCGGGCCATTCGTCAACATTAAGGAAATAGGGGTCTTCTTCTTCGATTTTAGCAAAAGTTATAAGGGCCATTAAGCTGATTCAGAATTGTCTTTGTCAAGTTTGTCGTGAATGCTAATCACTTCTAATACTTCAAACTCCATTTTACTGTCGGGCAGCGTCACGAGGATTTCATCGCCTTCTTGTTTGCCCACCATGGCTCTTCCTACGGGTGAGGCTGTGGAAAGCTTCTTTTTATCAGGGTCGACTTCCTCAGGAAAAACCAATTCATACTGAACTTCCTCACCACTATCTAAATCTTTTAACTTCAAAGTGCTCCCTAGCCCGGACCGGTCTTTTGGAATCTGGTTGACGTTGATGGACATGATGTCGCTGATGCGTTTTTGCAAAAGAGAAATCCGCGACTCAAGAAACATCTGTCGCTCCTTTGCCGCTTTAAACTCAGCATTTTCGCTCAGGTCGCCATGTTCCCGGGCGGTTAAAATCGCTTTGGGAATATCCACCTGTAACTCTCTTTGTGAGTCTTCCAGGTCTTTGTCTAACTTGTCTAAAATGGGAAGTCGCTTCATTGCGAGTTCATCTCCCTGATTTGAAAATAATGGTTAATACCGGTTTATTACCCGATAAAATGATGCTCATCGATCTGCGGTTGAAAAGAACTAAACCCAGAAGTCATGTATAGCTAGTTAATTTGTAAATCGGGGAATCCAGTCGTTGGAAAGTTTCTGAAGGATTTAAATGCGATGCCTCACATGTTCTCTGGTGCGTTATTGTATGGGGTGAGTCATTACCGGTCAACATAAATTTATGATGCTTTTTTCCTTAGGTTTGATCGAACAGCCAAATCCATGATGTGGCTACAAAGGCTTGACGAATAAGGGAATAAATGGATAATGCTTAACATTGGTCAATTTAGGCAAAGTGACTGAGCAGGTTAGATTTACGTTGGTTCTAATAACAACTTATAATGTGACTCCGTGAAAGACAAACTCCTGAAGTTGCTGGAAACCAAAGGGGACCTTCCTCCTTTATCAGATGTTTTAATTAGTTTGGAAGGGCGGATCAATAATCCCGAAACCGATATTCAGGAAATATCGGATTTGATCAAAACGGAACCTGTTTTGTCAGGGCGTTTGATCAAACTCTCCAACAGTGTTCTTTTTGGCGGTGGACGCGATGAGGTTCTCGACCTCAATTCCGCCATCATGCGGTTAGGACTCAAAATGGTTCTCGATTTGGCCTACACCCTTGAGTTACCTAAAGCATTTAAAAAACCCAAATCTTTCAGTCATATGGACTTTTGGAAACACTCTCTGGGTGTGGCTTATCTATCCAAAGCACTTGTTTTACATGGGGGAGGTAGTAAGGACGAACTGGAAGCCAGCTACCTGTCTGGCTTGATGCACGATGTGGGAATTTTGGTCTTCGATTATTTAATTCCTGATGAATACGAAGCTTTCATTAAAAATATTGGTGGCACAGAAAAAGGCTTGGAAGAACTGGAGTTAGAAGTTTTTGGTATTTCTCATCCAGAGTTGGGAGCCCGTTTTGTTGAAAAGTGGTGGCCCGTTTCAAAGCAAGTTGTGTCATCGATAAGGAGACATCATGGCCCATTATCAAGTAGCACAACTTCCTCAGGAATTTCGCGGTACATAAACTGCGCTAATCAGATCGCGAATAACCACGAAATCCGTAATGGAGTTTCTCCTTATATTGCCCCGATGAGCTCTAACTTGCTGAAAATATTGAATTTATCGGCTAAAGAGCTGGTGGTTTTTGTGGCAAGTACGCAGGAAGGGGTGGCGGAGGCGGAGGCGATTCTGATGGGGTAACGCTCAGATAAACAACTGTTTACATTTGTCTTTGGAATGCTATAATAATCCGCTATACCCAAAACACTAAAAAAACCAGATACTTGGTTAATTAATTTATGTCTAAATTTAATGTGAAATTTCATGGCGTCCGTGGGTCTATTCCAAGTCCTTTGGGCAATGAAGAGCTCGAAGAAAAAATGGTGCGGGCTTTTCAGGCGGCAGAGCCTCAAAACCTGGTCGATGATGATTCCATTAAATCTTTTGTGCGGGGTTTACCTCAAGAAGTTCGCGGTACATTTGGTGGTAATTCTTCCTGCGTGTCGATGCAGATTGGTGACGAATGGTTGATATTTGATGCAGGCTCCGGAATCCGAATGTTGGGTCAGGACTTGATGTCGACCGAGTTTGGACGTGGGCAGGGCAAGGCAAACGTATTCTTTTCACATACTCATTGGGATCATATTTTAGGAATCCCATTTTTTGTACCTTTTTATATCAAGGGCAACCAGTTTACAATTCATAGTCCCCTGCCAGATATTAGAGAACGCTTGGAAGGCCAACAAAAGTCCGAATATTTTCCCATCCCCTTCAGCATTTATGCCTCGGATATTGATTTTGTAGTTCTGGAAGATAAAACGGAACATAATATTGGGGATATGAAAATCACTTGGAAGGCAATGTATCACCCCGGTCAATGTTTTGCCTACAGGGTAGACTATAAAGGCAAGTCAGTGGTCTATGCCACCGATGCGGAATATAAAAAACTGGGTTCTTCAGATTTAAAACCCGCAGTTGAATTTTTCCGTGATGCAGATTTGCTAATCTTCGACTCCATGTATACTTTCAGCGAAGGTCTCGAAAAAGAAGATTGGGGGCATAGCTCTACATTTATCGGAGTCGACCTGGCTGTCGAGGCCAATGTGAAACAGATTGCATTTTTTCATCATGAACCCACCTATAGCGATTTCAAATTGATGGATATTTTTCGCCAGACAGAAAAATACCTCAAACTCGTCGCTCCCAAGAACGACCTGAAAATGTTCCTATCCTACGAAGGCCTGTCAGTAGATCTTTTATAAAAACTACCCTTTAGGCCGCTTAGATTCTTTCAAGCACAGATAAATACAGATATAGAATGCCGGGACGGCTGTAAAAGGATCGTTGTCGCCGTTGCCAGGAGCTAACGGTGAAGAAGCCGTGATGTTCTTCCTCGGCTTCCGTGCCCGGAACGGGCAGCTATAATGGACCCCTCTTTTTTAAAGAGGGGCTGGGGTGATTTACATTCAGGAAACCTTCCCAAGATCTCTGTTCGTCATCGCGAGCTGCGAAGCGGCGCGATGATCCAAGTTTGTGATTTCTTCATTCTCTCTCTAATGTCTTGCGAGGGCAAACCCAGAAAACCTGGATTGCTTTGTCACCGTTGGCTCCTCGCAACGACGACAATGACCCTTCGGCAAGCCCAGGATGAAATTCTACTCTGAAATGTCTATCACCACTTTATTTTCTTTTACAGCGGATTCCAAAGCTTGTTGAGTGTCGTTCAACGACCGGGTTGAGGTGATCAGGTTTTTTAACTTTTCGTGATGGGTTTTTAATATCTCCAGCGCAGGTTCAAACGGACCGCATCGCGAGCCTTGTAGGTTCACTTCATCGACCACCAGTTTGGTCATGTCGAGTCCGCTGGCGGGCAAACCACAGGTGGTTTTGCAGCACACCGTTCCGCGTGGACGTACCAGTTTCAACGCCTGGGTGATGCCATCGGGGTTGCCGGTAGTGTCCACCACCAGACCCGCTCCCAGTCCTTCGGTATTTTTCTTTATTAATACTTCCGCTTCGTCTGGTGAGCAGGCCCATGTTGCGCCATAGTCCAGAGCCCTGTCTTGTTTGGCTTTGCTTCTCGATACGGCGAGAACATTCGCTCCCTTCAATGCCGCAACGAACACAACGAGAATACCGAGTTTTCCGGGACCAAGAACGATAATTGTTTCTTCCCTGGTTATTGGTGACATATTGAACGTTTGCAGCGCGGCAGCGAGAGGTTCGGCTAGTGTTGCAGTTAAGGCGTCTACAGAGTCAGGAATCTCGTGAAGAGTTCCGGCTGCAACGGTTACTTCTTCGGCAAAGGCACCGGGGTGTTGAATGATTCCGGTCACAGTTCGTTCCAAACAATGCGAGGGCAATCCTTTTCTACAGGCAGAGCAGAGTGGCTGGCGGTTATAAGCGATACAAGTGTTGTTGATTTCAGCAGTGACAGTTTTACCGAGCCATTTGGAATTCACTCGTTGCCCGATCTGTTTGACGGTGCCGGTGAACTCGTGTCCGCAGACATGCGGGAGTGGAACGGGGTAGTCTCCATGAAACAGAGCTAGGTCGGTGCCGCAGACTCCTGCATGTTTGACTTGAATGACCACTTCGCCGGGCCCGGCGCTTAATGAAGGACTGTCTTGAATCTGAATTTTTCCGGGTGCTATTAACTGGGCAATTCTAGGCATAATGGCGGAATGGTGGGTGGGTGAAGTTTAACCCCCCTAGCCCC
>JAJDBH010000190.1 GCA_029261455.1 Nitrospinaceae bacterium | reverse complement strand
CAAGGAATATTATTTTTCAAGCGAACAAAGCGCTGAAGAATTCATTAAAAAACAAACGACCCCATAGGCAGAGCAAAGGTCAATCGGGGTCGAACTATTATAACAGAGGATTTGCCTCAAATTGGAGAAACAGGGAAATTGATGATGCAATTTAAAAAACAGCAGTTCAGCGATGTATTGGGGCAATTTGGAGCACGAATAATAACTGTTTTGATGGTTTTGGCGATCGTGGGTGCGTCCCCAGTATTTGCAGAGGAAGAGTGCGAACCTGTCGATAAAAAGCGTATCAAAATTGAGGGCTACATTTCTAAATCTTTTCGCAAACAAAGAAAGCAGGTCTTTAAGGAGTTTGGAGAAATTGGTTCCTCACGTGTGGCCTTGAGGGTGTACCCCATGGGCGAGACCTCAAAAGTGATTGCGGTGGGGCGATGTGTGCCCGCTTATATCGCCCAGCATATCATTAGAAAATCCATGGAATATAGCACTGGTGTTGAGAGTCTGGTACAGCAACAATTTGTTCATACCCATTGGGTGGGTGTGGGTGTCACCATGTTTGATGAACCTTCCCAACAGATTGTTTCGGCCGACCAGGTTAAACAATTGTTGAAACAGGATATTTCTGATGAGGAATTTCATGTTTTGTATCGGAAATTATCAGTGCCTAACGACCTGGTTCCATTTTTTGGCCTGAAATCGCCGAATGTGAAAATAGCGCAGCCAAACTAAGTTTAATGTGAGGAAGTTTCATGCGCCAGAAATTAGCCATCGTTACTCTGTTCTTGATAACGTTGATGGTTCAGCCCGCTCTGGCAGAAGAAGACTGTTTGTCCATTTCTCACAAACCGGTGAAGCTGGAAGCCTGGCTCTCTAAACGCTATGAGAAATATTTAACAAGCATCCGTAAAGACCTGGGTGGGATGGGCAATACGAAGGTGAGGCTTTTTATCTACCCGGCGGAGAATCCATCAAAGGTTGTTGCCATTGGTCGTTGTGTTCCTGCCTACATTGCCCAGCATATCCTGACTAAAGCCGGAGAATATAAACTTGGCACCACGCATCTGGTGCATCAAGGGTTCATCTCTTCGCATTGGACCGGCATCGGTACATCCCTGTTTTCAGAAAACTCAATGAACGCCATCACGCCAAAACAGATGGCAGCATTGATGGATGACACGCTTGATACGGAATCCTTTCACGAGATGTACCGGGCTCTGACCCGCCAGCCCGAAAAAGTTCCCGCCTTCGGCCTCATGCTCAACAACCCAAAATACATGACTCCTTAGCCCCTTGGCAGGGGAGGCTGGGAGGGGTTGCTTTGTTCGATGGGCTGGCGTGAATTAAAACATCTCGTGCAACAGGTTGGCTAGAGAGGAATGATTATTTTTTCAGAACCCCGCTTCTTCTGTGTTGCTACCGTGGCGGATGATTTCTCCTGTGACCAGATAGATCACGTCTTCGGCGATATTGGTAGCGTGGTCGGCCATGCGTTCCAAGTAGCGGGAAGCGGAGAGTAGTTGGATATAGCTGTTTAAATTATCAGGATCTTTTTTTATGGCTTGTTCCACGCATCTATACATTTCCCGGTTCAGGTCATCAACGGCATCATCAGCTTCACAAACCTGATGTGCCAGTTTTTCATCCCGATTCACCAGAGCATCCAGAGATTGTTTCAGCATGGACCGGACTTTCTCAGCCATATCCTGCAGGTCAAAAGGCAGATCGACTCTCGCCTCGTTGGAAAGATAAACCGCTCGCTCGGCAATGTTGACCGAGAGGTCACCGATGCGTTCGAGATCGTTGTTGATCTTCAAAATAGCAATGATCAAGCGCAGGTCGTTGGCGACAGGTTGGTGCAGAGCCAGAATTTTGAGACATTCTTCTTCCACAAACACTTCCCGTTGGTCAATTTCGTAATCCGCATCAATGACTTGTTTTGCCTGCTCAGATTTTCTCTGGGTCAGGGACTGGACCGAAAGCCTGACGCTTTCTTCCACATCTGTGCCTAAATGAAGAATCAGTCGTTTTAGTTCATTGATAGCTTTTTCCAGGTGAATGGCATGTCGAGACATTTTTACCCCTTAACCGAATCGGCCGGTTATATAGTCTTCCGTTTTTGGGACAGAAGGATTGGTGAATAATTTTTCAGTTGGACCAAATTCGATCAGCTCACCGAGTAGCAGGAATCCTGTAAAGTCAGCAACACGGGCAGCCTGTTGCATATTATGAGTCACAATGACAATGGTGAAATGTTCTTTCAGTTCCACCATCAGTTCTTCAATACGGGCTGTAGCAATGGGGTCCAGAGCCGAGCAGGGCTCGTCCATAAGGAGCACTTCCGGTTCCACTGCGATGGCGCGTGCGATGCAAAGTCTCTGTTGCTGTCCACCTGAAAGGGCCAGTGCGCTGGAGTCGAGCCTATCTTTAACCTCACTCCAGAGAGCAACCGATTTCAAACTTTTCTCTACAATTTCTATCAGCTTTTTTTTATTTTTCATTCCATGAATACGTGGTCCGTAAGCGACATTCTCAAAAATTGTCTTTGGAAAGGGATTGAATTTTTGAAATACCATGCCGACATTTTTTCTCAACTCACTGACATCGAGGGCAGGGTCCATGGTATCGAGTCCCCCAATATTAATCTTTCCTTCCATACGGGTTCCTTCAACCAGATCGTTCATGCGGTTCAGACAACGGAGCAGAGTGGACTTGCCGCACCCTGATGGGCCTATGAAAGAAGTGATTTTTTTTTCGGGAAGGGTCATATTAATATCCTTCAAAGCCTGGGCTTCTCCGTAATAAAAGTTCACATTCTCAATATTGATAACCAGATTATTATTCTGCGTATCGGGAGGGGTCATAGTTTCGCCGCCTGAGTATGATTTTTCCGGTTTCGAACTCTTGCCGACAATCGGGCTTCTAGTTTTTAAATCTATCATCGAATATTTTACCTGATTTTATACCGCAGAGGCGGTGAGTTGTTTTCGAAGACGGTTTCTCAAATAAATGGCCGCCAGGTTCAAAAGGATGACCATCAGAATAAGTAATAAAGTCGTGGCAAAAACCATTGGTCGGGCAGCATCGACGTTGGGGGACTGAAACCCGACATCATAAATATGAAACCCAAGGTGCATGAATTTTCTTTCAAGGTGAATGAAAGGCCACAATCCATCTAAAGGCAGGGAGGGAGCCAGCTTTACGACTCCCGTGATCATTAGTGGAGCTACTTCCCCTGCGGCCCGGGCCATTGCGAGAATAAGTCCGGTCAAAATGGAAGGCATTACCGCAGGGATGACCACCCGCCATGTGGTTTCAAATTTTGTAGCTCCCAAAGCCAGAGAGGCTTCTCGCGTGCCTTTGGGCACGGCCGCCAGACCTTCTTCGGTCGAGACAATCACCACGGGTACTGTGAGGAGAGCCATGGTCAGCGAGGCCCATAAAATTCCTCCGGTTCCAAAAGTGGGCGTGGGCAAAGCCTCAGGAAAAAATATTTTATCAATAGACCCGCCAATAAAATATATGAAGAAGCCGACACCGAAAACTCCAAACACAATGGACGGAACCCCTGCGAGATTATTCACCGCAATTCGAACCATACTGACCATCGGTCCTTGTTTGGCATATTCGCGCAGGTAAAACGCGGCCAGGACTCCCAATGGAGTCGCTAACAGGCTCATCATCATAACCATCAGGGCAGTACCATAAATGGCGGGAAACACGCCACCCTCGGTATTGGCTTCACGCGGGTCATCCCAGAAAAAATTATTAATCCCTTTAAGAAAATAACCAAGTTTATCCAGTAGTGAAAAAGAGTTGGGATTATAAATGTCTAATACCTGAGCCAGAGGGAGGGATTTTTCCTGACCGTCTACAGTTTTCAAAACGATGGTTCTGGTTTGCGAGGCGCGCAGTTCATAGAGCTTTTTCTCTAGCGCATTGTATTGGGATTGCAGTTCTGGAATCTCCTGATTCAGTCCGTTCACTTCCGGTCCTTCAGAAACTCCTTTCAGGCTCAATCCTTTCAACTTTAAACGAACTCGCTCCAACTGATAGTTGATGGCACCAATTTCTTTCTTTTCGATTTTTTCAATTTTCTTATTCTTTGCTGTCACTTCTGGTAATAGGTTCTGGGCAATTTTCAGGCTCTCTTCAGTTCCTTTCGCTAGAACCTGAGTTCCATCCTGAACTTCTTTAACGTAGCCAAAGAAATAACCCCATTCTCTTCGGGTGACAGCTACAACAGTTTTCGGGATTTGAATGGTTTTAATCTGGTCTTCATCAATCCAGACAAAATCGGAACCATAAATATCTCGATTGGCTTTTTTAATCTGAACTCGATAAAGTTCTGTCTTTTCATCAACGGGACCGTAGTTGGGAATTTTTTCACGGCCCACTTGCATTCCTAATACGCTAGACCCATCTTTCAGATGCAAAACCTGTATCTCTCCGGGCCAGAAAGTTCCCATTGCGTTAACGACAATTGCGAAGACCAAAGCGGTGGTCATGATAAGAGAGAATGCCAGTCCTGCTCCTGTCAGCCAGATAAACAGGTCTCCTCGCTTCCAGATTTTCTTCCCGATTTTAAAAATCATTCTTAAAGTCCCTGATAGCGTTTACGTAATCGCAGGCGTACAAGTTCTGCAACTGTGTTAACCGCAAACGTCATGATGAATAACAAAAATGCTGCCAGAAAAAGGATGCGGAACAGGGTTCCTCCTTCAGGTGCTTCTGGCAGTTCTACAGCTATGTTGGCCGACAGTGCTCGAAAACCATTAAACATGCTCCACTCCATGACTGGCGTGTTTCCAGTAGCCATGAGAACGATCATGGTTTCGCCAATGGCTCGACCGAAGCCGATCATCATGGCTGAAAAAATTCCCGGACTGGCAGTCGGCAATATTACGTTTAGGGCTGTTTGCCAAGGGGTGGCACCCAAGGCCAAAGAAGAAGCTTTAAGATGCTCGGGAACATTGGACAGGGAGTCCTCGGCAATGGTGAATATGATTGGAATAACGGCAAAGCCCATTGCCAGCCCCACTACGAGAGCGTTTCTCTGGTCATAGGTCACGGCGAAAACTTCTTTCAACCAGATTCGGTGATCTCCCATCAAAACAGAGGATTCGATCAGGCTTCCCACAATCACTGAAAGCAACCCGCCTACACAGGTGATGAAAATCAGTAAATAAATTTCCCGACCATTTTTTGCCAGAAATCGCAATCCTGGAAAAAATTCATAAGCCAGTAACGCGATGACGATCAGAGCCGTGATAACTAAAGGCATGATTATGATCCCCGGCAGAAGTATTTCCACTTGGGGTGCGATAACCAGAGCGGCAAAGAAACCAAGCACCACACTAGGAAGTGCAGCCATGATTTCTATCGTGGGTTTGATAATGCGCTTCAAGTCGGGCTTCATGAATTGAGATACATAAAAGGAAGCGAACAGGGCCAGGGGCACTGCAAAAAGCATGGCGTACAAGGTTCCTTTAAGGGTCCCGAATATTAAGGGGACCAGACTGAACTTGGATTCAAACTCATCGGAGCCACCGGTGGATTGCCAGACATATTCCGGTCCCTCATAGCCCTCGTACCAGATTTCTCCAAACAAGCCCGCTAAAGAAATTTGTGGATAAGGGTTTTCCATGTGCCAGCGGTATAAGTTTCCCGAGTTATCAGAGGCCAGTATTCCATCAAACTTCGGAGCGATCATTGCTGCTCTGAAGCTGGAATTATCAGGCGCAGGAATCTGTATCTGGGTTTCTCTTGTAGTTGCATAATGCAGATTGATGATTTCTTTTGATCCGGTCAGAAAACCTTTGTTACGCAGGGAAAAACTGAATAGTTGGACTGGGTTATTGTGCGAAGGGAAGTGATAAATTTTCTTCAGGCTGAACTTGCCGGTTTCTGATTTTTGCAGTTGATAAGAATTTACGTTCTTTTCAGAATCTGCGACGATCAGTGTATAGCCACCCAGAATGAAATCTAGACGATCTACCGAGACTCCCGGCTTGCTGGTGGCTCCGATCAACTTGGCGGGACTAAAAGGATCTTCCAGATCAATCCGAAATATCTGTCCAAAAGAAGTCCCCAGCAACAGACTGTCATAGGCTTCATCGAACACCATTGCGGTGATTTTACCTTCAATGGGAATAGTGATTGTATCTTGCGACATGGTTTTGCGAGTGGTTCCCATCATGGTTTTCTTTAAGCGAACCTGAATCAGGGAAATCTTGCCCGGTCCTGATTGAGCAGCAATCTGGTAGCCCTTTTCATTTTTAATATGGGTCAGTAAAGTAACAGGTGATCCATCGGAGCGAACCTGAACCGAAGACTCAGCTTTCAGTCGTGGTTCTATGCTACGTTGACTGTCGGAATTATAGACAAGGTGAAATTCGATATTTACCGGGTACACTCTGCCATCGGAAAGACCTAGAACAGGAAAGTTTTTCAGAGAAGGAGAAACCCCCGTGACTTGGGCTGAATTCCATTCAGCTAATTCCGGCTGAGATTCAAATATTTTATCTGTTAATGAGTAAAACCGAATGCCGTCGTTTTCGACTGTATAGGCTTTATCCTGATAAGGGTCCAGACCCAGAGACCATGGGACACTCTTGGCCTTGAATGTAGAAACCAGATTTACCGAAGGTGTTTTAAATAGCGGATAAACTTCCGCGACAATAACGAAAAGGATAGCGAGGATAGATGCGATGATAATCCAGCCGCCAGCGGTGACAACCCACCGGGCCATAGTATCGGCGAACTGGCGTTGGATCAGGCTTTTACCAAAAAAAGCTCGACCGGGTTTTGTGGACCCCGGGTCGAGCTTAGTAGTTTGTAAGTTTTGATTCATTCAATTAATTGGTCATGACCGCAGAGATTTTTTTCAGATCTTCATGGGTCACGGCGTTAGCAATTGGAAAATAGCCTCCCTTGACGACCACCTGCTGGCCTTCTTTAGAGAGAATCATTTTTACAAATTCCTTGGTCAAGGGGTCGAGAGATTTTCCCGGCGCCTTGTTCACATAGATGTAGAGGAATCGAGCCAGAGGATAATCGCCGGTCAGGGCATTTTCAGCTGTTGGAGCAACAAAGCTTGTTCCGCCTTCGGCCAAAGGCAGTGCACGTACACTGGAGGTTTTATAACCGATTCCACTGTATCCTGCAGAAAATGGGTCTACGCTGACACTCTGAACGACCGAAGCTGATCCCGGCTGTTCTTTCACGTTGTCCTTGTAGTCACCCTTTTTCATGATCAGCTTCTTGAAGAACCCGTAGGTTCCAGAAGCGGAGTTTCGGCCGTAGGCGCTGATGGGTCGGTCTGCCCAGTTTCCGGTCACACCCAGGTCACCCCAGGTTGTCACTTCTTTATGGCCACGTCTCCGGCTTTTGGAGAACAGTGCATCCACTTGCTCCAAGTTTAATCCTTTGATTGGATTATCCTTGTTGACGAAAACTGCGAGGGCATCGACTGCGACCCGGATTGGTATTGGCTTGTAACCAAATTTAGATTCGAATGCGTCAATTTCTTTTTGTTTCATAGCACGGGACATCGGGCCCAATTGTGCGGTGGCTGAAATCAAAGCTGGAGGAGCCGTGGAAGAACCTTTTCCTTCAACTTGAATATTGATGTTCGGGTAAAACTGTTTGAATTTCTCACTCCATAAGGTCATTAGATTATTCAAAGTATCTGATCCGACACTGGAAATATTTCCGCTCACTCCGCCTTGTTTGCTATAGCTTAAAAGTTTGGGGTCGACTTTTATAGTTCCCCCAAAAGCAGTTCCTGCCCAGGCCAAGACCAGTAAAACAGATGTTAATTTTTTAAACATGATTTGCTCCTTAAAAGATTGCTGTATTTTTTACAGCTAATCTATCTACTGTTCATTAGATTTATAACTGTCTTACGTTAGGCTTGTGTTAGGTTTTGAAAAATGAGGAAAAAAAGATGGAGAAAGGGGATTTGTTGATTCAAGCCTTGGAGAAAATTGACTGTAAATTCAATGGTTTGTGGAAGCTGGAATTCAGAATGGACAACTTAAGCCGAAAGAAGATCGAAACTTAGGTTTTGGGAAGATGGATAGAGAATCGGCTGCCTTTGCCGAGAGTGCTGTTGACCGAGACGGAACCTCCGTTTGCCTGAGTGATATGCTTGACGATAGCGAGCCCTAGTCCTGTGCCACCCAACTGGCGACTTCGGGCTTGATCGACCCGGTAAAATCTTTCAAATAGCCTGGGAAGATGCACAGAGTCGATACCGCATCCCCAGTCCTGAACTGCAATCACTATTTCTGTTTCAGTTGCCAAGGCCTCTACTTCGATTTTTCCACCCGGTTCGCTATATTTCAGTGCATTGTCCACGAGATTGAGGACAGCCTGACTCAGCAGGTCAGGATTGGCAAGTACTTCAAGTTCGTTGGCACAATTTAATTGGATAGATGTTATTTTGTCGAAGGCCTTTTGTTCGCAATCGCGGATGGCCGATTCAAGAATTTTGTTGAGCGTGGATTTTTTCAATTCAGGTTTTCCGGTGCCCTGCTCCAACCGGGAAAGACTTAACAGATCTTCAATAATGGCGTTCAACCTTTCAGCTTGTTTGGCCATGATGCCTAGAAACCGCTCGGCTTCCTCGCGGTTTTCCAGAGCTCCCTGCTGTAGGGTTTCGACAAAACCCTTGATCAAGGTGATTGGAGTTTTTAGTTCATGGGAGACGTTAGCAACAAAATCACGGCGAACAGTTTCCAAACGACGCAGGCGTGTCACATCATTTAAAACAATGACTGCGCCGAGTGACTGCCCCTGTATGTCTTTGAGGGCCGCGCCGTGGGCCTGAAGAAAAATTTCATTTTGGCTTCCAATGGTTAGATCGGTTTCAACATTTTCGATGCCTTGCAGAGTTTGTTTAACAAATTCGAGCAGGTGTGAATTGCGAACAACTTCTCCGATAAGTCTGCCTTCTGCTTTGCCGGGTTCTATCCCAAGTAGATTACCTGCAGCACTATTCAGGCGAATCACCCGTTCCCCCGCATCTACCGCTAAAACCCCTTCGACCATGCTCGAAAGTACGGCTTCGCTTTCATTACGTTGATGGGTGATGGTTCCAATCCGCTCATCCAGTTGAACAGCCATTTTGTTCAAGGCCTCGGACAGGGCTGAAATTTCTACCGAGTCACTGATGACCGGTGATCTCTCTTCCCACTCTCCCTTGGCAATGGTTTCTGCCGCGTTCTTCATCTGTTCCAGAGGACGACTTATTCGGCGCGAAACCATCAGGCTGATCCACGCCGCCAGTAAAGCCACCCCCAAACCGACACCGCCAATTTTTAACTCAATCGTCTGCAATTCATGGTCAATGAAGGTCAGAGGAATGGATGTCCGGACCACACCAGATAACGTATCATTACGAATTACGGGCACAGCCAGATACATCAACTGTTCTTCCAGAGTATTGCTGAACCTCAAGGCCATGCCGATTTTGCCTTGCAGAGCGGTTTTGAATTCTGGTCGGTCTGCGTGATTGTCCATGCGCGAAGGGTCTTCATGGGAGTCCCCCAGAACCTTGCCCGAATCATCGATGATGGTGATGCGTGTGTTGGTTTTTGTTCCCAGATCGCGACTGAGAATATTTAAGGAATGGGAGGCTTGATTTGCAACCTGGTGTTCAATCAGCCAGGCCCGAGCTTTTAAATCTTCCGCCGTACGGTCGTAGTAAAAATCTCTCAGTGAATTTGATGTATAGACACCTACCGCAAGAAGTGCTGTGAAGGTGATCAAAAGATAGGAGGGGAAAAGTTGCCAGAGAATTCTTTTTTTAGCCATAATTTTTTAACAATGCAGATGTTGTTTCAGGCTCGGCATTCACAAAACCACGAGGTCAGTTGAAAACTATAATTGCTAAGCATCGGCAAATCGGTACCCGACGCCACGTACTGTTTCTATGTATTTAGAAACAGCTCCCAATTTTTTGCGCAGACCCACGATCTGGAAATCGACAGCCCTGTCGGTGATAGCATAGCCATCCCCCCGCACCGCGTCGACAATCTGCCCACGGGTAAAAACCCAACCCGGTCGCCGGGATAGAAACTCCAAAATCATAAACTCGGTATAGGTCAACTTCACAAGCTCTTCTTTGACCCGCACCTCATGTTTCCCTAAATGGATTTGCAGGTCTGCAAAATTCAGGATATCTGATTCTGTGGATTCAGTTTCCTGCCCGCGTCGCAGAACGGCTCTCACTCGGCTCAGAAAAACCTGAATGCTGAAAGGCTTGGTGACATAATCGTCGGCCCCCATCTCCAGCCCTAATACGATATCTGATTCTTCACCCTTTGCGGTCAGCATTATTATGGGAATAGGATGGGTCTTTGAATCGCTTTTTAATTGGCGGCATACTTCCAATCCATTCATCTCAGGAAGCATCAGGTCGAGAATCAGCAAATCCGGAAACATTTTCCGAGCTTCTTGTAATCCCGCCTCCCCAGAGCCCACGCAGTTTACCTGATATCCCTCTTTGGTTAAATTGTATCTGAGTAGCTCCTGAATGTCTTCTTCGTCTTCGACAACTAGAATCTGTTTTTGTGTCATAGCTCGTCTAAACCTAAAATATGTATCAAGGAAATTATAGTCTTAGTTTAAGCCGGTTGGGTTAGATTCCTGTTAGGTATGTATTTTAGCCGCAAATATATACATATCCTGGGGAAATGTGAAAATAGTGAGGAGAGAGATAACCCCCTCTTTAAAAAGAGGGGGTTATTTAAGCTTTTGGTGGTCACGATAGCGTTACCGTTAAATTGGCACAACGCTTAGCTATCACGTCGGACTAGGCGTACTCCATGGGAAATAGTTTTATCCTCTTTACCGTACCAGTAGGCACAGCCGTTCATGTAGAATAAAATTTGTGCTTCCTTGCCACGGGTGGATGATGTCCATGTGCAGTTGCCTGCACCAAGGGGAAACACAGAGTCGAGATGAATGTCTCCGCCCTTGAAGTCCTTGTTCAATTTTTCCTTATCATAAATTGATGATGCTTCATGAACGGTTGGAAGACGCCAGTCTTCATAGCCGCCGATTTTTTTCTTGTTCATTTCTTTTACGTATTCTTCAGTTTCTTCATAAGAAACTTCTTTATCCATGTCCAATCGCGAATCGTTTGCCATCCAAGTGACGCTAGTCAGAGAATCATAAATTGTTCCATCTTCTCGTTTTAAAAACCGTGATTTTTCGTTAGCCATTCTATTCCTCTCAGTAATAACAGGCCCACCTTTTGACAGGCCTTGTATTTTCAGGTTGAGGTTTTATTTTACCTGATGTGTTGGCGATTTCAAATATCGTTCGTGCCTTCCCACAGGCAGAGGTCACTTTGTTGGGGCGTAGAAATCTGTGCGGCGGTCACTGAAAATGTGATTGCGGGAGTTGAGAGATTTGTTGCGAGCCAGACTGAGGTCCAGTTGGACCACATGCACTTCTTCATCGGTCAGCGAGGCGCGGATTAAAATATTACCATTCGGGTCAACTACCTGACTTTGCCCTATGAAGTTAAGAGGTTCTTCACCGTCCAAACGTTTTTCTGTCCCCACCCGATCCGCAGTGACAGCGAAGATACGGTTCTCCAGACAACGTGTGATCATAGCTTGCGGGCAGTGGGTCAGAACCAGATTTGAAGGATGAGCGATCAGGTCAGCTCCCATAAGGGCCAGGGTTCGGGCTGTTTCAGGAAACCGCCAGTCGAAACAGATCATCACCCCTACCTTTGCGCCTGCAACATCAAAAACCTGAAGTGGCAGATTGCCTTGCTGGAAGCAGTCTTTTTCGGTGTCGAAAAGATGTAGCTTGCGGTACTTCCCGATATAACCTTTGGGGCCGGTGACCACGGCAGAATTGTAGACCTGATCTCCTTCGATCTCAACAAGCCCGGCGATAATAAAGGTGTTGGTTTGCTTGGCGATGGCGGTCAGCATGTTAGTGGTGACGCCTCCAGGAATCAGTTCCGCCAAACTGCGAGACTCTTCCATATCTTTGAACTGATACCCCGTCGCAAAGAGTTCGGGCAGAACAAATAGATCGGCACTTTGACCTTCAAGAAGTTTCTCAACCCGGCTAAGATTTTCCCGAACGTTTGCAAAGGCAGGATTATTTTGGACGAATCCAACTCTCATAACAGGCTCAGTCCATAGAGAGGGTTAGCTCAACTGGGAAGTTTTGTTTCTCAGTAGATGGTCAATGAGGGTCAGGGCGACCATAGCCTCGGCAATTGGAACAGCCCTCGGGGCAACGCAGGGATCGTGCCGGCCTTCGACACGTATTTCAGCTTTTTTCCCTTTTTGGGTGATCGTCTGCTGAGCTTTATTGATAGATGAAGTGGGTTTCACCACTAACTTAACAATAATGTCCATTCCGTTGGAAATGCCACCCAGAATTCCTCCGGCATTATTGGTTTGGGTCATCACCTTTTTGTTTTTCGTAACAAAGACGTCATTACATTCTGAACCGGTCATGGTGGCAGTTTGGAACCCTGCGCCAATTTCCATCCCTTTTACAGCCGGGATACTCATGACAGCTTTCGCCAGGTCGGCATCCAGTCTATCGAATACGGGTTCTCCCAGTCCGGCAGGAACTCCTCTGGCAATCACTTCAACAACGCCTCCCAGTGAGTCGCCGTTTTTGCGTGCTTGCATGATAGCGTCCACCATTTTTTCGGCGGTTTTCGCATCAGGACAACGCACGATATTCTTTTCAATTTCTTTAAAGTTTACGGTTGTTGCCGAATGGTGTCCGATTTGCCGGGTGAATCCGGTGACGGTGATTTTATCCCGAGCCAAAAGTTTTTTAGCGATAGCCCCGGCGGCTACTCTGCCCACGGTTTCCCTGGCACTGGACCGCCCTCCGCCTCGGTAGTCCCGAAACCCAAACTTCATATCGTAGGTGTAGTCTGCATGCCCGGGGCGGTACAGGTTTTTGATCAATTCATATTTTGAGGAGTCGGCGTCCTTATTATCGACCCGCATAGAGATAGGTGTGCCAGTGGTCTTACCTTTGAAAACACCGGACATGATTATGATCTTGTCGCCTTCTTTGCGGGTGGTAGTGACTTTGCTTTGACCGGTTCGGCGTCGGTCCAGATCTTTTTGGATATCAGATTCTTTAAGGGGTAATCCGGCTGGGCAGCCCTCGACAACAACCCCAACGCCATCACCATGGGATTCGCCCCAAGTGGTAATTTTAAAAGCTTTTCCGAAAGTGCTTCCAGACATATAATTTATAGGCTGAATGTAACTCTTTCCGTTGAGATCTTGTCCGGTAAAAGCTTGTTCATTCGCGTTTTTATTAGAAAGGTTATTGAAAATTAAAGACTAATTGCTCTTTGGCGGAGGAGGGGTGCGTGCGGGTGCCGAAAGCCTTTGTGGCCCCGGTAACGATACGAATGAGGTGAGGATTTAGAAGTTAAAATCCCTTCTAGGACTCCATCTCTTGAGCTTTTTCGTGCTCGTCGACAAGTTCCCTCAATTCTTTCCCGGCCTTAAAAAAAGGCACTTTTTTGGAAGGAACCTCGACTTTCTGTCCAGACTTTGGATTGCGTCCAACTCGGGCATTTCTTTGTCGGATTCGGAAACTGCCAAACCCTCTCAACTCGACCTTCTTTCCTTCTGCCAACGATTCAGTAATACTAGAAAAAACAGTATTAACCACAACCTCAGTCTGTTTTTTAGTCAGATTGATTTGGTTGGCCACTCTTTCAACAAGCTCTGCTTTAGTCATTAAAAAGTCTCCCACCACCGGTAAACATTTTAACTGCCTCAAAAAAAAGAATTCGGGGAAGTATATCATCAGGTGTAATTAAGTCAAGCCCAATATTTTAATGGGTTTACCAGTTTTTGCGGTGGAATTTTGGTGCTTGAAAAGCTCGCTCTAAGAGCTAGGGTTGAAGGTATTCTGTAACCTGAAATAAAGGGGGGGTGGTTTTAGTGTTTAACTAGAAAAAATCTTATAACTTATTGTTGTTTCAGGGGAACCATACGTATTGCAGGCGAGGCTGGGGGGATGGCATTAAGGTTTGGGCTAGTCCACTGGATAGTGACCCTTGCATAAGCCAGTCTAGAAAAGGAATTTCTTCTTTTTGTTCAATGAGTTTTGGTCTTCCTGCAACTCCGAGTTTTTTTGCCAGCAGTTCGATGGTTTTTTCGAGACCACCCACCTCATCAATAAGGTTGAGCTTAAGGGCTTGCTGCCCGGTCATGATTCTTCCATCAGCAATCCTGCTAACTTCCGCAAGAGGAAGGTTTCGGCCTGTGGCGATGGCTTGGACAAATTGTTCATGCACATCGTCCACAACAACTTGCAACAGTTTTTGTTCTTCTGGAGTCATAGCCCGCAGAGGAGAACCCACATCTTTGAATTTACCGCTTTTAATGATGTTGGGTTTAACACCGACTTTTTTTGTCAATTCTTCAATATTATTAAAAGCCATCACGGCAGAAATGCTTCCCGTCAAGGTACCGGGGTTAGCCAAAACGTAGTCGGCAGCACAGGCAATATAATATCCACCCGAGGCTGCGACGGTTCCCATTGAGGCATAAACCGTTTTGTGGTCGGCTCGGAGTTTCATGATTTCGCTGTAAATCTCTTGTGCCGGGGCAACCGCTCCGCCTGGTGAATCAATGCGCAGAATAATGCCGCGCACTTGCGGATTGTGGCGATAGTCAGCGAGTTGGCGGACAATATCCCGGGAATCCATCAACATCCCATTAACATGGACTAGGGCGATTTCGCCAGAAGGGGATTTCCAGCTATCTGGTAACAAGGCAGAGCCGAGCGTTACCAATATCATCACGGCAAAAAGTCCTGCCGAAAACCGCATAAAAGATCGGAAGAAAGATTTCTGCGGTTTGTCTTGGTGTGAAGTTTCCATATTCAAGATTCTGGACCCTTGCGGGTCCAGAATTACTCAGGTTTTATTCTTCTTCTTTATTGAAAACTTCCAGATCCACCTGTTCTTTTTCGATCTGCGAAATGTCGAGGTTTTCCACAAAGGCTTTAATGCTTAAAGCAATCTTCTTACTGGAAGTATCCACTTTAATCACTTTTGCCTTGATGTCATCGTCCACTTTAACAGCGGATTCAGGATCTGTAATCTTTTCAGAACTGAGTTGTGAAACATGGATCAAGCCTTCTAATCCATCGCCAAATTCGGCGAACGCTCCAAACCCTGTCACTTTGATGATTTTTCCACTGACTTCGGTACCGATAGGATAGTTAGCCGCGATATCATTCCAAGGGTCAGGTTGCAGTTGTTTGACACCCAGGGAGATACGGCAGTTTTCCTTGTCGATGCTGAGTACAGCAGAAGTGACTTTGTCCTTTTTCTTCAGAATTTCAGAAGGATGTTTGATTTTTTTCCAGCTCAAATCGGAAATATGGATCAGTCCATCCACGCCATCTTCCAGTTCCACGAAGGCACCAAAATCTGTCAGGTTGCGAACTGTACCCTCAACTTCAGAACCGATAGGATATTTATCTTCAATTTTTTCCCAAGGGTTGGGCTCGATTTGTTTCATGCCGAGAGAAATACGTTTCTTATCTTTGTCGAGGGTCAGAACGACTGCTTCGACCTCATCGCCGATAGAAACCATTTTGCTCGGATGTTTCACATGACGGCTCCAACTCATTTCGGAAATGTGGACCAGTCCTTCTATGCCTTTTTCGAGTTCTACAAACACGCCGTAGTCAGTGATGCTGACGACTCTGCCCTTGATTTGGGTAGTGACCGGGTATTTGGAATCAACATCTACCCAAGGATCGGCACTGGTTTGTTTGAGACCCAGTGAGACGCGTTCTTTTTCTTTATCGTATTTGAGAACCATGACGGTGACTTTGTCACCAATGGAAAACATTTCGGAAGGATGATTGACTCGGCCCCATGACATGTCGGTAATATGTAGCAGACCGTCAATTCCGCCCAAGTCAATGAATACGCCGTATTCGGTGATATTCTTAACAATACCTTCAATGAGATTGCCTTCACTCATTCTCTCCAGACACCCTTCACGAACCTGTTTGCGTTGCTCTTCAAGGAGAATTCTCCGCGACAGAACGATGTTGCCACGTTTCTTATTCATCTTGATGATTTTCATATCAAACTTTTCGCCAAGCAATTTTTCCAGATTGCGAATCGGGCGAAGGTCGATCTGTGAACCGGGCAGGAAAGCTTTCAGTCCAATATCGACGGTCAACCCGCCCTTGGCTTTAGCAACCACAGTACCCTGAATGGTTTCATCTGCTTCATAAGTTTGAACCAGATCATCCCAGATTTTAATTTTATTGGCTTTTTCTTTGGACAAGACAACATTGCCGTCGTTGTCTTCTACTTTTTCAAGAAAAACCTCGACCTCTTCTTGGAGTTCCAAGTTCTTGCCGTTTTCAGGAAATTCAGAAAGCGAAACCATTCCTTCTGATTTAAAGCCGACATCGATGGTGGCCAGCCCGTTAGAAATTGCGATGACCTTTCCTATAATGATCTGTGAAGCTTTAAATCTACCGAGACTATCGTTGAAATAGCCTTCCATTTCTTCGTAGGCGGCAGTTTCGGCAGGAGTTAACTCCTCCAATTCCGCCTTATCATCTTCTTCCATTTGCGCGAGCAATTCTTTGGATATTTTCATGACCTGCTGTGTCTCACTTTCTCGTGGGATGTTTAAAGGTTATTTATATTTTTAAATACATGATCGGTAACTTCTTCAATACTTAATCGAGTGGTATCGACTTCCAAGGCATCATTGGCTTTGACCAATGGAGAAATCTTTCGGTTTCGGTCCTCATGGTCTCGTTGTCGAATTTCCTCAATAATGGTCTTCAAGTCTAAATCTGGGTTCTTAGATTTAAGTTCTTCATACCGTCGCCGCCCGCGCTCTTCTGCGTCAGCAACGAAAAAAAATTTTTTGTCCGCCTGGGGGAACACGACCGTTCCGATGTCACGCCCATCCATGACTACATTGTTGGCCTCACCAATTTGACGTTGCCGTGCGACTAACACCTCACGAACAAATCTTTGCGCGGCAACTGTGGCGGCCCCTCGTCCCACCGTTTCATTTTTCAAAAGAGCTGTGGCATTTTCACCATCTACCAGAACGGCTTGTCCTTCAGCGCCGGGAACAAACTCTATATTCAGATTCTCAGCAATCTTGGCCATGGCCGATTCATCAGCGAGGCTCATGCCTTTTTGCTGGGCGGTCCAAGCCACTGACCTATACATGGCGCCGGTGTCGATATATCGGTAGTTCAAGCGTTTGGCGACCAGTTTTGCGACCGTGCTTTTGCCACTGCCTGCGGGGCCATCTATTGCGATAATCATTTTCGCTAAACCACGTTGAGTCGGTATTTGTTCGCAGCCATAAATTCTTTTTTCAATTCCTGCCCGTCCCCTTTTTCGATGGTACTGCGAATTTCTTCCAGCTTGTTCTGGAACTTGTCAATCAAGTCCAGTGAATGATTACGATTAGAAAGGCAGATATCCCTCCACATAACAGGATCGCTGGAAGCGATTCGGGTGATGTCTTTCAGTCCTGCACCAGAAAAAGCTGTAACCTCGCGGTTATCCGGGGTTTTTAACGCCCCGAGCGTGTTCATTAAAGCGTAAGCCACGATGTGAGGTAAATGACTCACCGCGCCAAAAATAAAATCGTGCTCGTCTGTGGATAAATTTATGACCTTCATGCCTACTGCTTGCCAGAGTGCGCTGATTTCTTCCAAAGCCGCTTTGTCGGTTTTTTCTGTTGGCGTCACAATACATTTTGCGTCCTGATATAAATTGGCAGTAGAAGCTTCGAGCCCGGAATTCTCTCCTCCAGCGATTGGATGTGACCCAACAAAAAAAACGCCTTCAGGTACTAATTTGTCTGCGCCATGGGCGACAGGGTCTTTCACCGAACCGACATCGGTGATCAGAGTGCCAGGCCGAACCTGCGAAACCAGGTTTTGAATTAAAGGAACAATGGTCGAGACCGGCGTGCATAACACGATCAGGTCGGCATTGCTGACGGCTTCATCTAAATCAGCCGGGCAGTGGTCGATGATTTTCAACGCCTTTGCTTTTTCCAGGTTCTCACGGTTTCTGCCGTAACCGACTATCTCATCGACAAGGCCCCTTTCTTTACAGGCTTTGGCCAAAGAAGCTCCAAGCAGACCAACGCCAATCACCGCCATTTTTCTAAACAGCTTCATGGTTGCCCCTGTTCGGGATAAGAGCCGAGCACTCGCAAAAACAGAGCTTGCTTACTCAATGTTTTTAAAACGTGCTGGACTGTTTTGTCTTCAACGTGGCCGATGAAATCGACATAGAATAAATATTCCCAAGGTCGGTTGCGCAGGGGGCGCGATTGTATTTTTGATAGATTGATTTTGTTTTTGGCAAAGAGCTGAAGAGTTTTGAGCAACGACCCAGATTCGTCGGTGATGGAAAACATGAGAGATGTTTTATTCCTCTTGGCTCTTTTAGCCTTATCTTTGGCGATGACAAGAAACCGGGTGTGATTTTCAGCTCGGTCCTGAATGTTTTTATCAAGAATATTTAATCCATAAACTTCGGCGGCCATTTGCCCGGCGATTGCGGCAGTATTCTTGTTTTGCTTGGCCAGTTCTGCCGCTTGGGCTGTGCTCGAAGCGGGAACCTGCTCAACACCTGGCAGGTTGCTGTTAAGCCAGTTTCTGCACTGTGCAAAAGGTTGCGGATGCGAATAGATTTTTTGGATCTTTTTTCGGTCGGTGGTTTTGGATAAAAGAAAAAGTCCGATAGGAAGCCGGGTTTCGCTGCAAATATAAAGGGGCGAATCAACAAAGCAGTCTAAGGTAAGGTTAATCACTCCTTCGATGGAGTTTTCTACTGGCACCACTCCATAGTCGGAGTTGCCCATCTCGACTTCAGAAAAAACGGTTTCAATATTTCCGCAAGGATTGAAAGTGCAGGAATGACCAAAATGCCGCACCGCTGCCTGATGACTGAAGGTGGTTTCCGGCCCGAGAAAAGCAATTTTCAAAGGCTTTTCCAGAGCTAATGTGGCAGAGAACAGCTCGCGAAAAATGGAGTTTATAGAAGAGTCGGGAAAAGGGCCCTTGTTTTGTTCTTTCAATCGGTCAAGGATAGCCCGCTCACGTTGAGGAACATGAAAATGCGTCATCTTCCCCTGTCGGGACTTCTCTTCGCCAATTCCTTGGGCCAAACGACCACGGCGACTGATCAGCTTTGCTAGCTGGTCGTCAATTTTATCAATCTGCTGGCGCAGATCATCTAACTGGGACAAAAAACAAGTACCGCCTTTACTAGGATTTCCCTCAATCTCTTGTATGGGATGGTTGATCATTCCATAATTCAGCCCTACAATGCAAGCGGTAAATTAAAAAAACGCTGATACTTGGCGATTTATCGGGTTTTTCGTACTAATTATTATAGAAAGGTCAGTCCAATGATATTGCTTGAATTCAGCATGAGCCCCATGGACAAAGGGGAAAGTGTCAGCGAAGAGGTTAGCCGTTCCCTCAAAATTATTGACGAAAGCGGCGTGCCGTATCGGTTGAATCCTATGGGAACGGTGCTAGAGGGTGAGTTTGATGATGTGATGGGGGTGGTCAAGCAATGCTACGAAACCATGAGGAAGGATTGTAAACGCATCACTTGTGGCATCAAAATCGATTACCGGGAAGGCAAATCAGGAAGACTGGAATCCAAAATCGCCTCGATAGAAAAAAAGCTGGGAAAAGAAGTGCGGAAATAGAAGCTTTTTAGGAAACCAGAACCTCTTCAAAAGACTGTTGTAGGCCAAAATTATGCTCACTGTATGAATGATTTTGGACGATAACTAAGCTATTGAAGGTAAACTGGTTAACTTAAAAAATCTTTTCCCCCATGATTACTAAATCCCCCTCCGAGGCTGATTCTCAGGAGTCAGGTTCTCTGACACCCTGGTTTTTTTTCTTAGGGATGATTTTGGTTTTTTCCCCTGTTTTTCTTTATTTTTATTCCCTTAGTATTTATACAACGAACGTTCCTTTTTCTGATGATTTCAGCACTTTAAATGAGGTGATGCAAATTCTTCAATCAGAAACTCTGCAAGGAAAGTTAGCACTTCTCTTTACCCACCAAAATGAGCATTTACACATCTTCACTCGAAGTGTTTTCATGCTTGTTTATTTTGTTTTTGGTTCTATAGATTTCAAGATACTGGTTCTTATCAGTAATGTGGCTTTATTGGGGCTGCTTTTTTTTGCATACAAAACTCTGCCCGAAAAGCAGGAAAAGATATTTCTTCTTATACCTGTTTCATTGCTACTTTTTCAGTTAAAACAAAACTGGGTTCATTTGATATGGGCCATGGAAGCTTTGGCAGCCCTTTATGCGTTGAGTTTTGCAGGATTGTCATTTTACTTTTTAGGGAAAAATTCCACTAAATATTTTTGGTGGGCGATGTTTTTTGCTCTGATTTCTGTACTTACCCATGGAAGTGGGGTGGCAATTCTTGCGGTAGGAGGATTCCTTCTTTTGATACAGAAAAGATTTGGCATGGCCGGCGTATGGATTATTGGTGCCATACCAGTTTTGGTTATATATTTAAACAAACTGCATTTTGTCGCCGACTCTCCAATGACAATATTGTCGCTGACGGATCTGGCTCGAATCGGGAAATTTTTCATTTCTTTTCTTGGAGCAATGGCTTCCTCTGATAACCAAACAAGCCTTTTAATTTTAGGGGCTTTTATTATTTTTTATTTCATTTTCCTGGTTTTTAAAAAATACTATAAGACCAATATAGCGGTTTTTGGGTTTATGGTTTATTTGATTTTTGTGGCGGCAATGGTGGCGTTAAGCAGATCTGGGGTTGGGGAAAACCTGGTTTTTTCGAATAGATACAAAATCTTTTCTCTAACCATGGTTATGCTTGTTTATATTTCTGTTGTTGACATTTTCTATCCGAGGGCAAGCCGCAGATGGGGGTTTTTTGCAGGAATGATACTTGTTATGGGTTCCATGTTTCTGGTTTCCTATGGGGGAGGTAGGGAGAAACTGGAGTTTGCCAGATACTCTCAGTTGTACCGGATAAATCAATGGCTGGATAAAAACTACAGTCTCTACGACGAGGGTGAAAGTAGAACCAATATGGTGATGACGAAAGCCTTGACGGGAGGATTCTACAAGGTTCCTTATCAATTTGCCCGTATCCCGGATGGAAAATATTCCACATCGGTCAATTCGAGTGTTCCATGTCGTATAGCCAGCCAAGGATCTATAGAAAATGAATTCAATGTTATTGTTGTTGGCTCAGACACTTTGCCCTTTGTTGTTCGGATAGAAGGAATGATCTATGGCCCTAAGCCCGAACTGCCTGTTGAGCCAGAACCTGTTTATGTTGTTTTAAGATCCCGAGCAGGTAGTTATATTTTCACTTCCCACTCACATAAGCGGACTTACTCATCCATCCATTTCCGGAAGGATAAATCTAACATAGGTCTTATCTCATTAATCCCAATTAATAAATTACAAAATAGCTCCTACCAAATTGGGCTGTGCTACCAAGGTGGGATGGTTTTTAGCGATCGATTAATAATAAAGCAGGATCACATAGTTAAGGTTGTTGGTTAGGTTGGCTTTTCCCAATAGTTTTTAAGATTCTAAAAGCATTCACCCCAATATTTTCATCAGTTCTTTTCTGATGCAATACACCACGGCGAGTATTTCTTTTTCCGTCACGTTTGATTCCCAAGGCATTTTGGAGCAAGGCTTCTATTAAGCCGAAGCAAATTTTTTTTCGCCTAATAAAGTTAGGTTTTATTGATCATTCACCGAGTAATCAGGCGCTGGTAAATTTACTGCCTTTGCCGGTGAGTTGTTTTGTTGGTAGGGAAACCTCTTTACCTTGGCTGGCTTCGACCTGTCCAATGACCTGGCAGGGAAGGTCGTGGTCTTTGCAGATTTCTGCGATGGCTTCGACTTCTTTCGTACCCTCAACAACCAGGCAGAAGCCAGTGCCCATATTGAATACCTCGAACATCTCCGCCTCGCTCACCCCTCCGCGATCCTGAATGATATTAAAAATTTCAGGAACCGGTTGCAGGGTATCTATAACAAAACGAATGTTGTCTGCTGCTACTCTATTAAGGTTGCAGAATCCACCGCTCGTGATATGAACCATTGCCTTGAGGTCTATCTCGGCATCAAGCATTTCCATTACAGGCTGGACATAAATACGCGTGGGTTCTAGCAGGGCTTCGCCTAGAGTCTGGCCTAAAAATTCTTCATAATCATTGACCCGCGATTTTTGTTCTTCGAGACTATCCCCCAACAATACTTTGCGTGCCAACGTCAGTCCGTTCGAGTGTACACCTGTCGATGCCAAGCCTATTATCAGGTTTCCCGGTTTGATGTCGCGGCCTGTATTGACCTTATCCAAAGAAACATGACCGATGCAGGCACCGATGAGATCGATTCCTGAAATAATTTCTTTAATTTGAGAAATTTCACCACCAGAAATACTAATGCCCGATTGTCGCGCCCCTTCGGCAAGTCCCTGACCCAGCTGGTTGAAAACTTCAGGGTCGGTGTGGGAACAGGCGATATAATCCACCATGCTAACAGGACGAGCCCCTACGCAAATCACATCGTTGACGTTCATAGCCACACAGTCAATGCCGATGGTGTCGTAGCGACCTAACAATTCTGCGACGATCACCTTGGTCCCCACTCCATCAGTGCCAAAGGCGATGCCTTCTCCGTTGCCCAAGTCTATGACATTGGCAAAATAACCAATATCTGCTGCCAGTGGGTACCGGTCGGTGAATTTTCGCGTTGGTAAAACATGTTTGAGCAAACCTGAAAGCGCGGTCTCTGCGCCTTGACTGGAAACGCCGCTCTTATCGTATTCTGAAGATTCCGACATCGACTGTCCTGTTTAAAAAGTTACTAGGGCGCGTATCATATCATGCACTGGGCCCGAGAGTAACGGAATTTGATTATTACCAATATCCTCTATTATTAATAGTTACTCTTTTTAGGAAAGGGTGCCCTCAAATCAAAGTTTGTCGGAAGCAAACGGTGTGGTGGTCGATGTCGGCTCTGCCAGTTGGCAAAAACCACCGCTACTAAGGGATCGGGTATGGCATAAGCCATTGAGAAATAAGCCCGGCAATTGGTTTTAAATTTGTTCATTGCTCAACAAACACCGCCGAAAGCACTCTTCAACGTCGCGGCGGGAAAACCAATGGTGCTGCGGTAACCGCCCTGTTCCTGTCTATAGGCTGAACTTGACTAAATAGTGGCAAAGACAGGCACCGCTTAAGGATAGATCCCCATGGTGGCGTAACTGGTGGCAATTTTTTCAATCGCCAAGGCCATAGCAGCAGTTCGATAGCTGTCAATTTTATCATTAGCCCAATAGCGTTCGCGAATATCCTGAAAAGCTTTACGCATGGTGTCATCGAGACCGGATCGAACCAGGTCAATTTCGCTCGCTCCCTGGCTGAGTTTTGCCACTAGTTCTTGAGGAAGCTTGGTCCCCGATGCTTCAATAGCTTGAATCACAAGTTGACTCTGGCCTTCTTCGTACCGTCTCTGCATACGGCCGAAACGAATATGCGAAAGATTCTTGATCCATTCAAAATAGGAAACTGTTACGCCCCCGGCATTGAGATAAACATCGGGAATGATGGTAACTCCTTTTTCTTTTAATATTGCTTCAGCAGCAAACGTGACAGGCCCATTTGCGGCTTCGGCGATCAATTTCGCCTGAATTTTTGAAGCGTTACCTCGATTGATCACAGCCTCCATCGCAGCAGGAATCAGAATGTCGCATTCCCTTTCCAGAAGGGACTTACCGTCCTCAAAATATTCAGCTTTCGGGTAAC
>JAJDBH010000189.1 GCA_029261455.1 Nitrospinaceae bacterium | reverse complement strand
TATCAGGGGGAAGTTTTTTAAAGCCCCCCCTGACAAGGGGGGATATGAATTTATCAGATTCCAATTGTTCATTGATCCTAAAATTGTGATATGAAATGATAGCTCTTTTTATAAAACTAAACATTATCAAATCATGACTATTATAAATAAAACCTGTCTGTTTGTGGAAGAGAAGCTTGCCGGTGATGGCTCCGGGCATGACTGGTGGCATATCTACCGGGTATGGAATTTGGCAAAAACAATCGCCGAACGAGAGGGAGCAAATTTATTCATCGTTGAATTATCTGCCCTCCTCCACGACATCGCCGACTGGAAATTTCACGATGGGGACGATAGCAAAGGCCCGAAAGTGGCGGAACAGTTCCTTGTAGAAAACCAGGTGGACCGTGAAGTGATTGATCCCGTCATCGAAATTATTGCAACAATCTCTTACAAAGGCGCAGGAGTTGCCACGCCCATGAAAACCCTGGAAGGAGAAGTGGTGCAGGATGCTGACCGGCTCGACGCCATTGGTGCAATGGGCATTGCTCGCACTTTCGCTTATGGCGGCAACAAAAATCGATTGATGTATCATCCTGATGAAAAGCCCGTCATGCACCAGAGCTTTGAGGATTACAAAAAAAACACGGGACACACCATTAATCATTTTTACGAAAAACTACTTTTATTAAAGGACCGGATGAATACCGCCACTGCAAAACAAATGGCGGAAAGAAGACACCATTTCATGCAATCATACTTGGATCAGTTTTATGAGGAGTGGGATGGAAAAGCTTGAAATTCTGCATAAAGCTTCGGACCTGATTAAAAAATCAACGCGCACACTGTTCTTAACCAGTGCAGGCATGAGTGCCGACTCCAACATCCCTACATTCCGGGATAAGGATGGTTATTGGAAAAACTTTCCTCCTTTCAAGGATAAGAATCTGGAAGCACAGGATCTGGCGAGTCCCTGGGCGTTCCGTAATGAACTGCCGCACGCCTGGGCTTTTTATGAATGGCGACGGCGCAACGCAGAGGAAAACGAGCCTCATGAAGGTTACAGAGTCATCAACAAATGGCTTGAGGCACAGGACGGTTTCATCCACACCACTAACACAGATGGGTTACACCTAAGGTCTGGTTGCCCAGAAGACCGTATTCTCGAAGTCCACGGCTCTATGTGGCGACTGCAATGTCTCGAAACCTGTACCTACCAGTATTGGGAGGAACTTTCAGTTCCCCTATGTAATCTTGACACCGGCACGATGAAAGCATCTAACTATCCAAAATGTAACAGTTGCAGAGGAATAGCCCGGCCACATATTCTTATGTTCGACGATGGGGAATACATCGGCCACCCGGAACAAGAAGGAAGTTTTAAAAGGTTTGTGCAGGAGCCAATAGATCTTGCGATTCTGGTCGGCAGTTCTGGGGCCGTACCCACTAATGACTATATTGCATTACACTTTATGGAGCGAGGCACACCCGTCATCAATATCAATCTAGACCCATCCAGTAATCGCATAGTCAATACAGATCTTTTTATTGAAATGAAAGGCAAAGAAGCCTTTATAGAACTGGACCGTATCTCTTTCGGAAAAGTATAAATAAACAGACAGATTTTATATTTCCGTGAGTTTGATATTTATAGTATCCTTCTTCTTTAACCCAACTCAACGAAACAGGTGTTTCTTTGTCCAAAATAATTCCAGAATCAGGAGTGTAATATGCGAATCGTGCTTTTGACATTAATGGCTTTATTGATTCAGCCGATTCCTTCTTTCGCCAAATGCAAGCAAGCTGAAGTTTGCGAAATGATAAAAAAATTAGACCACTTCTCCATCCTTAATTCATGCCCAGACGCGGGACCTATGCTTAAGGAATGCAGAAAAGTCAACGAAAGTGTTCTTGAGGAACTTGCGGAACCCAACTTTGTTGACAATGGTGATGGAACTGTTACGGACACGGTAAACAAACTGCGTTGGATTAAAAAAGGTATCGTAAAAAAATTGTCTTTGAAAGATGCCATGGCTTATGCAGAGGCTGAAACCTTTGCAGGAAGTTCCGACTGGCGTCTGCCTGTCCTGTCAGAATTGAAAACGCTGATTTATCCCGAGCGAATCATCAATGCCAGCGGTAAAAAAGCCTGGATAAATCCTATCTTTGATGATGGACTAGGCCATTACTACTGGAGCACCACAACTTGCGACCAATTGTCGGCCATCGAAGACCGATATCAGAAAAAAACATGTCAGCAGGGAGAAGGTGCAGCATGGCTGGTGCATTTCAATATCAATGCTGTCTTCTGGTTCCAGACCAGTGAGGAAAGGCCCAATAGCTGGCTGGTCCAAAGTTTGGAATAAACAACAACCCCATTCAATTATGATGCTCTCTACATAACAAGGAGAGCATCTCCATGTCGAAACCCCTCTTATTTAACTGAATTTTCAGTAAAAAAAGAATCCTCTGCCCTCTTTTCCCCATCCACATAAGTGAGATATATTTACTTCCTGCAATCACGGGCTAGAATTTTTTCATCTTTTTACTGACAGGCATACCTTGAATTTCAAAAACCGCTTTATTGAGTTAGGGCCTGAGTTTTATCAGGGCAAGACTCCAGATCCGGTCACCGACCCTTATCTGATTGATTATTCCCCCTCTGCCGGAAAACTAATAGATCTGCCACCCGAAGCCGACAAGGACAGCGATTTCTTGGAACGGTTTAGCGGGAATAAACCTATCGAGGGTGCTCAGCCATTAGCCATGGCTTATTCCGGGCACCAGTTCGGATCTTACAACCCCAGAATGGGAGACGGACGCGGACTCTTACTGGGAGAAATTCAAAATCAAAACCAGGAAATGTGGGATCTTTATCTAAAAGGTGCCGGCCCCACCCGTTTTGCCCGAGGCTTTGATGGAAGGGCAACCCTCAATTCATCCATCCGCGAGCATCTGGCAAGTGAAGCTTTCAATGGACTGGGAATTCCCACCACCCGCTCATTAGCGGTCATTGGAATTCGCGAACTGATCTACCGGCAAAGACCGGAGTTGGCAGCAATTTTGGTCAGAGTTGCTGATTCACATATCCGCTTTGGTAGTTTTGAATTTTTTCACTACAACGGTCAGGAAAAAAATGTAGAACGTCTGTTGGAGTTTTCCATTCAAAATTATTATCCCGATATTGCCGAAGAGTCTGACAAGTATAGAATTTTTTTCCAACGTACTGTCCAACGCACTGCAAAACTTATCGCAAAATGGCAAGCTGTGGGGTTCATCCACGGCGTGATGAACACCGACAATATGTGTATCACTGGCACCACTTTTGACTACGGTCCTTATGGGTTCATGGACCGTTTTGTTCCAAACCACACCTCTAATCATTCGGACACACATCGCCGGTATGCTTACAACCAGCAACCTGAAATAGGCTTCTGGAATCTCAATAAATTAGCGGAAACCCTCAGCCCCCTAATTGACACAGAAATTCTGGAAGAGGAAATGAAACAGTACCAACCAATTTTCAATCGATTCTATCGTGAAGAAATGAGTAAAAAACTGGGGCTGGCTATTCTCGACTCGGAGTTCACACAGCTGGTTCAGGAAATGTTTCAACTGCTCCATGACCAGCAACTTGACTACACCAATTTCTTCAGGTTTCTCGCGAACTACCCCGAAGCGAGCTGTAGTATCGATAATTTGAAACCGTGGCTGAACCGCTATCTTGAACTGGCTCAACGAGAAGACATCAGCCATGAAGAGCGAAAAACACAAATGGATGCCACCAACCCAAAATTTATTTTAAGAACTCACTTATTACAAACAGCACTCGACAAGGCTCTCAAGGAATCGGATTTTTCAGAAATCACACGCTTAAGAATACTTCTCGAAAATCCTTTTCAGGATCAGCCCGAAATTTTTGAAGAACACGAAATTGAACACTATGCTCAAGACACCCCCGAAGCATCAATTTGCCGACAAACCAGTTGTTCCGCATAATCAAGGCAATCTTATAGATTGCAGAAAGGAAGCATGATTCTGTTAGATGGAGAAATAACCGAGATCAATACCCCCCCCAATAAAGCCGACCAGTTTCGCGAACTCACTATATGGGTTCCTGAAACCGGCGAACATGTGGAAATAACATGCTTCATTCATGAGCTGCAAAAAGCTGGCTTGGAAGAAGGGAATAAGATTTCCATTAAAATCGAAAAGAAGTTCGATGTCGATTCCCTGACCCGCGACCTGTTGAAGCCACAATAATTTCAGAAAGGCCAGCGTGGCTTTTAGTTTTCCTTTTGGTTAAGATAAAGGTTCTCTAATTTAGCGGGCCCCTGAAAGCTCTACCAATTTTATGCGCAAAATAAAAGACCTCGGCGAATTTGGGCTCATCCACCATCTAGCTTCACGCTTAAAGTTCCGTTCCTCCGATTCAATTCTGGGCATCGGTGATGATTGTGCGGTTTACCCGGTAAAACCCGGAATGAATCAAGTCACCTCCACAGACGCGCTGGTTGAAGACATCCACTTCAAACTCGCTACCACAACACCTGAAGCCTTGGGCCGTAAAGCTTTATCAGTCAGCCTCAGTGATATTGCCGCAATGGGGGGAACGCCAAAAAGAGTATTGGTGACATTGGGCCTGCCTAAAAAGATTTCTGTGCAATTCCTTGATAAGCTCTATTCAGGATTCAATGAAATATGTAATCAGTTCAAGGTGGAGCTCGCTGGTGGCGATACTGTCTCTTCGCCTAAATGTTTTTTCATCAATGTTGCGGTAATTGGAGAAGCAAAACGTGTATTCACTCGCGAAGGAGCCAAGCCAGGCGACCTCATTTTCGTAACAGGAACATTGGGTGATTCGAGCCTGGGGTTGCAACTACTCAGCAAAAATAAAAATGGTCGCAAAGATCACAAGTTTCTGTTCAAGAGACATCTCGACCCGACAGCAAGAGTTCAGGAAGCTGGCATTCTGGCCCGCTCCAAGTTAGAGATTACTTCAATGATTGATGTCAGTGACGGCCTGGTACAGGACCTCTACCATATTTGCAAAGCTTCTAAAGTAGGCGCACGAATTTATCAAGACCGACTGCCTCAATCCCCTGAATTTGCACGCACCTGTGGAAGAAATTCAATCCCCACTCTTCCCCACCTTTTAAATGGTGGGGAGGATTATGAATTACTATTTACTTTGCCTGCTGATGGTGTTAAAAATTTAAATAGGCAGTTCTTAAAGGCTAAAGTGCTTGTTACGCAAGTTGGGGAGATAGCCCTCAAACCCAGAAAAGTATTACTGGAGTTGAGAGATGGAACAACGAAGACCCTTCCTGAGTCAGAAGGCTTCAATCATTTTTAAGTTTAAAAACGATAGCTTCCCCTACTTGCAAATTGCCAAATCGAGTTATAGTGCAATTCGATTCACAAGTGCCAGCCTAGCTTGAGGTTTCTTAAAAGTTTTGGATGATTCACTGTTTGCCCGTTCACTGTTATTGGTGTTCCTACTTCTGTGTTCGGCCTTTTTCTCAGCCTGTGAGGTTGCCTATTTTTCCCTAAACTCCCTTCAACTGAAAGAGATGTTAGAGAAAAAGGGACGCCTAGGTCAAATTGTAAACTCCCTCCTGGAAAAACCACGAGAACTGCTCATCACCATCTATATTGGTAATGAGTTCGTCAATATTGCTATTTCAGTCTTGGTCACCTCCATTGCCATTATTGTTTTTGGCAGCCTCGGCGTAGGAATCGCCATTGGGGTTGGTACCTTACTCCTGTTGGTTTTTGGCGACATTATTCCAAAGAGTATTTCAATAAAGTTTGCCCAGCCCTACGCTTTATTTTCTGCATATCCTTTAAAAATCTTTGCAAAGCTTGTTCAGCCCGCTCAGAAACTGTTCTCTGTTTGGACAGAAAAGGTCATCAGCCTTATGGGGGTCCTGCCGCATGGCTTGAAAGAATCCCCTATTACCGATGAAGAGTTCCGGGCCATGGTCCAAGTCGGTGAGGGGGAAGGTGTTATCGACTCCGATGAAAGAACGTTGATCCAGAATGTCATTGAGTTTGGTGAAACAACAGTGGAGGAGATCATGACTCCAAAGATAGATATGTTCACCGTAGGGATTAATGATAGCTTGGATGACGTATTACCCCGGATTATAGAAAATTTTTATTCCCGTGTTCCTGTTTACGGAGAAGAAGAAGGTATCCTTGGGATTTTGTTTACCAAGGACCTGACACGTCTTAAACACTTACCCCGTGAGAAGGTAAGCTTAAAGAGTATTCTGCATGACACCATTTCTGTTCCGCAGTCAAAAAAAATCAAGGAAATGCTTGAAGAGTTCAGGAAACTTAAAAGACATATGGCCATCGTCCTGGATGAATATGGAAGCGTATGTGGATTGGTCACCTTGGAAGATATTCTGGAGGAACTGGTCGGAGAAATTGACAGTGAAATGCGGCAGGAAGAACTGCCGTTAAAGAGACTAAATGAAAACCATTATCGCATTGTAGGTGCTTATAGTCTGGCGGAGTTCAATGAAAGCTTTCAGAGCAACCTGCCTGAGAACGATTACGACACGGTTGGCGGCTATGTTTTTGGTCTATTCGGCAGGATTCCAAGATCAGGCGAATCAACCACTGTTGACAGGTTCAAGTTTCGTGTCGAGAAAATGAAAGGGTCAAGAATCTTGAGTCTCTTCCTCACCCTTATGAGCCCCCCTACTCAGCCTCTGCCCGATACAGACAATGATGAGGCTCCGGAAAGCTGATGGATTTCGCAACAACACTTATACTAGTATTACTGGGAATACTATTGGAAGCATTTTTTTCAGGCTCGGAAATCGGCATGGTTTCCGTAAACCGGATAAAGATGAAACACCTTGCCGATGAAGGGAGTTCCGCCGCCCGATCCATCTTAAAATTACTCGAAAACCCTGAACGGCTCTTCACCACAACTTCATTAGGAACCAATCTGGCAATGGTGGCCAGCACTGCTGTATTCACCGCATTCATGGTCACTCACTTTGGGGACTCTGGAGAATGGATGGCCATGATGATTATTTCCCCTTTGATATTTTTTGTGGGAGAAATTATACCAAAAATCATTTTTCAGCATCGCGCCGATTCAGTCATGTTGTTCATGATTTATCCTTTGATTTTTTTCTATAAAATTCTGTCCCCATTTACATCAGGGCTATCAAAAGCATCCGCGAAGTTCACTAATAGCGTTCAGTTAGCCTCTACAGTAGAGCATAAGACCTTTAGTCGCGATCAACTTCGAGGAGTGTTGAGTCTGGAGTCTCAGACTGTAGACCTAGGGGCGACAGAAAAGAAAATCATTCACAATATTTTCAGTTTCGGAGAGCTTCGAGCGGAACATTGCATGGTGCCCCTCATTCAAATGAGTGCCATAAAAGATACCGCTACTTTGATAGAAGCTCATGATGTTGCAAATGACTCCGGGTTCTCACGTGTTCCCGTTTTCCATGAGAGGATGTATAACCTTATTGGAATTTTAAACACTTTCGATCTTTTGGACCAACCAGTAGACCACACCCCAATCACTAACCTTATCCGCCCGGCCTACTATGTTCCCCCGAGCAAAAAAGTTGATGACCTTCTCAAAGAACTTCAGCAAAGAGGATTGCATATAGCTATCGTGGTCGAT
>JAJDBH010000188.1 GCA_029261455.1 Nitrospinaceae bacterium | reverse complement strand
TGGACAAGAACCTGAATCAGTTGTGTCTGGAATTTCTTTTGAATGCTCAGGTTAAAACTTTCTATGACTTCTTTAGAAATTTTCATGACGACAACCTGGGCTGAGTCCGCAAGAGCACTGGTGTTTCTGGGGCGTTCACTGATCAAAGAGACTTCCCCGAAAATTGATCCGGCTTTTAATTCTGCAATGGTGATTTTTTCTGGTTCCTGAAGAGAGATGTGACCATCTTTGACGCTGGCAACCGTTGACTTAACAATGAGGATGGCACCGGTAAGAACCACGAATAACGCAGAACCAGTATCCCCTTCTGAAATAATGATATCGCCAGCTTTATATTTTTCAAAAATACCATTTGCTCTTACAAGTTTGGTTTTTTCTTCGTCGGAAAACTCCTGGAAAAAGGGTAACCGTTCAATGAATTCTAAAATAGGATGCTTTTCCAAGTCACACCTCTCTGCCTATAAATTAACAAATCAACCCTCGATGCCCGCCTACTATAAGAGATAAGTTAACCTCTAGGCACTATTTTTTTCTAATTAGGCTTTATATTTCAAGGTCAGCATTTTGATGAAGGCTTGGGTTTCCTCCATTTGCCTTGAATTATTGTGCTTTTTGAATATCTGGTGAGCCAGTTTTGCGTACATGAGTGCATTTCTACCATCTCCCATTTCGGAATAAACTCTTCCAATTTTTAGATGTGTTTCAGCACTTTTGTGATTGAAAGTGAGAGATAGTTTATATGCCCAGGCGGCTTGTTCGTAACTTCCCAGTAACAGGTTTTGGTTGTCAGAGAGGTTGAATATCTTCTTCCTCTCTTCATCGTCTTTCTGCGAGTTGATGAAGTGTTGGGCTTCCAGATAGGCATCCCCCAATTTTGCAAGCAAAGCACCAGGGTCGCCGCTTTTCTTTTTAAGCTCACTTTTCAAACTGGCAATATTTTTACTGAATTGCGAGGCTTTTTCCTGAGGAGACTCTGTTTTAGCCGGGGCTTTTGCAACGGTGACCACTTCACCTTCATCGAGTGCCTCATCCAAAGTTTTTGGAGTTACGACAACTTCAGGCTTCTCTTGTTTGTCTTTTGGGTCTTGTAGGGTGCCTTCTTTGATAGCCAGGTCAAGTTGTTTGGGATCTGACTTCGGACTAACTCTTTTTGTAGTTTTTCTGCGGGAGGGTTGTCCTATTGGTTTCTTGCTTAGCTTTTGTTTTCGAGTCTGTTTTTTTGCCGAACGAACATATTTTTTCTTTCTTAATTTCTTTCGGGTTGAGTCCCGTTTTAGTTCAGCTATTCTTTGCTTTTTTGTGTTCTTTAGGGCGGCCAAAACTTCTTGCTGGCTTTTTTCGGAATCCCGTTTTTGAGCTTTCTGCTTTCTTTGCATGTCCTCGCGGGTTTCCTTCATATCGGCCATTAGTTCTTTGGTGATACTTTTGGAAGCTTGTTTATAGTCGCTTTGACTTTTCTTGAGGGTATTTTCGGCTTCAGACATTGCGGCATTTGATTTGGCTCGGGAATCATCCAAAGTCAATTTTTGTTCCTTCTTAATATTCTCGCTGGCCGAACGACTAGACTCTAGTACTTCTGCAGTGTCTATTTTGGCGGAGTTCATTTCATTCCGTGCTTCTACCAGTGAACCTTGAAGTGCAGCAGTTTCCTGCTTCCAGACCTCTTTTTGCTCATCAAGAACTTCCTTGATCTCTTTAGTCAGAGTCTTTGCTTCCAGACGCATTTTTTGTAGTTCTTTGCGCATTTCTTCCTGGCCATCAGCAAAGTCTTGTTTCGACTTTTCCAAAGCCGCCATTATTTCTTCTTTAATGCGTTGAGTTTCTCCTTGTAGTCCCTCGAGTTCTGCCTTCAACTTGAGGGCTTCCTCTTTCATGGAAAGAGCAATTTCTCTCATGATGCGTTGCATTTCCAGGCGAATTTGTTCCATCTCCTCCCGCAGGATTTCTTGTTCCAAAACCATCTCTTCTCGCAGGATTTCCTGATCCTTTAAAGTTTCTTCGATGAGAGCTTGATCAATTTTTGCGGGTACAAAGTCCTGAGCATGGGCAGGGGTGAAAAGGGCAAAGCACGGCATAATAAGCAGGAATCCGAATAAAAAGCTTCGAACTGCCAAGCGGAGAATAGTCGAAGGGCCAGAGCTTTTTGCTAAAGAGGTGTTTTGCATTACCAAGAATATATAATAGCTAGATGTTTAATTATAACAACTTATCGGCAGAATGAAGGCAAATTTGACCTCAGTATGAATGTTTCATAAAAAAAATCAGTAAAAATGGAATTATTGCGAAAATTTTTACGGGTTGCAGGGGTATCATGAGAAGAACAGCATAAATTTTATACAGGATTTAATTTTAAGGAAAAGATGAACAATGAAAATCAGGATATCAGAACATGTGGGAACCCATTGCGCGTCCATTGATGATGGGCAGAAAGTGTATCGTCTATTAGCTCCAGAATTTCAGAAGGGGAATCCGGTAGAATTAAATTTTGAAGGAATTGATTCTATTTTAACCCCGTTTCTCCACAATTCTATCGGTAGGTTGCTGAGCGAATACGAAAAGGAAATTGTCATGGAACGATTGGTTCTCTGCAATTTGTCAGCAGATCATTTAAGGTTATTGAACTCATACATTGATCGTAAAGACGCTGAACAATTTCAAGACGACTCCAGAAGTTCTCTTAAGGAATTGTTTGAAGAGGATGAGTTGGGAGATATTGGTCTTTGAGATGGTGAAGTATGACTTTGAGTGAAAAAAAATAAGTACTGCGAATCTGGAGTGAAAAGGGTGTTTGGAAAACTTTTTGAAAATAAAGAAATCAAGGCGCTGAGGGCTCAGGTGGAATCCATGCCTGATGATCCGGCGGCGCATTTTAACTTGGGCGCGTCGTATGAAAAAGCGGGTCGGGCAAAAGATGCAGTTCGCGAATTTGAAGAGACTTTGAAGCACAATCCAAAGTCAGCAGAAGCGCATTATAATCTAGCCCTTTTGTATGAAAAACTGCGTGAGGGAGAAAAAGCCATTTTGCATATTCTTAAAGCCGGAAATCTTTTTAGTAATAAAAATGATCAGGTGAATAAGGTGGAGGCCAGAGGATTGTTGCGGCAGTACTACCGAAAGTTTAATTTTAAGCCGGAAGATTTTCCTCAGGCTGACTTGAAGGAATAAGCCGGAGTATGATGGCTCAATTCGTTTTGGATAAAGAATTAAATTATACCCCTAATTGCCGGATGGCTTCATAGGTGGCAACGCTCACTGCATTGGCAATATTGATAGACCGTACCCGCTCATCGTATTGAGGGATTCGATACGTCTGCTCTTTGTTCGATTGAATGAGTTCTGCCGGGAGTCCTCGGGTTTCACTACCAAAAAAAAGATAGGCACCCGGCTGAAATTCATGCTGAAAAAAATCTTTCTCCCCTTTGGTGGAAAAAAAAACTTTCTGGGCGGAAGGTGGAATGCTTTGAAGAAATATTTCAAGCCCGGAGTAGGTTTTAACGTTGACGTACTTCCAGTAATCCAGGCCCGCTCTTTTAAGCCGGCTATTACTGATTTCAAATCCTAGCGGTTCTATCAAGTGCAGGGTGCTCTCTGTCGCAAGGCACAGCCTCCCAATCGTTCCCGTGTTCATGGGGATTTCTGGCTCGACTAAAACAATATTTAATTCGTGGGGCATGGGTTTTGAGGGCTTCCTGTTAAGTTGCAGGTTTTATAATATAAACAACGTAATTCAATAACGCCTTTAAATTCTATTGGTTGTGTTCCATTCTTTGCTGCTGCCTGTTGCCCACGTCTTGAGGGGTTTTTAAATGGTGCTAAAAAGAGCGAATCCCTATCCTTTGTTCGGCATCCAAGGAATCATAGGCAAGTATGAGTTCTTCATGATTTTGAAACCTTTTGATAAAGGAGCGGAACATGGATGAAATTGGTGATTATATGATATCTCCTGTATTGAGTATAGACATAGAATCTTCTGTTCAGGAAGCCGCAATGTTTATGACGGCAAACAATATCGGATCTTTGCTGGTGAATAAGTTTGATGAATATGTGGGGATTGTGACCGAAACGGACCTGGCTCGAAAAGTGTTGGGTAAAGGTTTGGACCCTGATTCTACGGGGATTGAGGAAATTATGACGAGCCCTGTTCTTTCATTGGATCGTTACTTGCCTATTGAAGAGGCGAATCGTTTTATGCATAAAAATAGGATTAGGCATCTAGGGGTTACAGAAGAGGATAAAATTGTGGGCATCATTTCGGTGAAAGACTTGGTGGCTTATTTTTCTAAAGATTTTCGTATGCAGGAATAGTCGGTTCAAGTATGGAGCAGTATGAACAATTTTTTGTCTGCCCACATTGTGGTGAGTCCATTTCTATTCTATTGGATTTGTCGGTATTGAGTCAGGAATATATAGAGGATTGTGAAGTCTGTTGTCGCCCGATAGAAATAAAGTATGTGGTGGGTGAGGATGGAGAAGTTGAGTTTGAGGAAGGCCGAGGTTAATAAGGTTCTGGTTTCTTAAGTAGAATATTTTCTAATGGCGAGGGGAACTTATTTTTTTGCTTTTTTCCGTTTGGTCTTCTTCTGAATCGCTTTTTGCACTTTGAAGTTATCAGCACCTTCCCACGTTATTTCCAGGTAAGCAGGCAGTTGGGTGGCCTTGTCGATTTCAGCAGATTCGATTTGGTCTGGAGTCAGGTTCAGTGCTTGAGACAGGTCGACGCCTTTCAAGCGTACATCAATCAGGTTTGCTTTATCAAAGTTTGCTCCGGCTACGTTGGTCATGGTGAAGTCTGCGGCGACTAAAGTTGCTTCAGTGAAATCGGCTTCGAGTAAGTTTGCTTCATTGAATCGAACTTCACTTAAAACGGCCCAACTGAAATCTGCCCAGCGTAGATCAGCCTCGGAGAAATCTGCCGCGACCAATTGGGCATCAGCAAAATAGGCGTCATGCAGGTCAGCTTTTGACAGGTTAGCTTCCGTCAAGTCGGCTTCAATAAAATTGGCGTTGCTTAAATTGGCTCCGCTCAGATTAGTGTTGTTGAGGTTTGCTTTTGCCATTTTTGCGTTATGCAAGTCCAGCCCTTCCAAATCCAGATCGGTCAGGACCGCTCCAAATAGATTGTCCTTGGAATCAAGCACCTTCTTCTGTGATGCCTTTTTCTTGGTTTCCAGGCGTTGAAGCTCTTTGAGTTCTGATTCACTGAGTTCAATTCCCTGAGACTCATCAGGATTTGTTCGGCTTTCTTCTGCCATAAGTGTGTTTGCAAACTTAAAGGTTACGGGGTTTTCCTCCAACCCCTATCATTAGGTGGTCGCAAAATCTTTCAGGCTATCTTCCAACCTTTTAGGATCCAGGTTCTGACCTATGAATACCATTTTATTAAGAGGGGAGTCTGAGCCCCAGGGTTTGTCAAATCTTCCATCAAAAATCATATAAACACTTTGAAAAAGGTATCGCTCTGTTGAGCCCTCTATGTTCAGAATTCCTTTAGCCCGGAAGACATTCATGCCTTCATTGAGTGAAAGCATTTGCAACCAAAGGTTTAACCGGTCTGGGTCGATATGACCTGGAAAAGAAAGCGAGACCGAAGTTATCGCCTCATCCGTTTCGTGGTGGTGCGTATTGAAGGTGTCGGTCTCTAACGCTTTTTTTAAATCGAATCCTCCAATATTTAAAATTTGGTCCAAATCGATAACTGCCTGAGTGGTTTTGCAGATATTTGCAGTAGGGTTGATCTGGCGTATCTGTTTTTCCAGTTTTGCCATTTCGGGTTCGGTGACCAGGTCAGCCTTGTTCAACAGAATGACATTGGAAAATGCAATCTGTTCCCAAACGACTTCTTGTTCCTTTAGATTGTTCTCGATATGTTTTGCATCAACCAGAGTGACAATGCCATCAAGAAAAAGGGACTTGGAAATTTCATCTTCAACCAGGAAGGCCTGTGCGATTGGCCCTGAACTGGCAAGACCCGTGCTTTCAATTATAATGTGATCGAATTTCTGGTGTTTTTCTAAAAGCCGGTTCAGAGTCTCAATCAAGTCGCCCCGTATAGAACAACAGATGCAACCGTTACTCATTTCAAATATATCCTGATCAGCACCGATCACAAATTCAGAGTCTATCCCGATTTCTCCAAATTCGTTCTCAATGACGGCTATTTTCTTTCCATGATTCTGCTTTAAAATGTAATTCAGGAGTGTGGTTTTTCCTGAACCCAAGAACCCGGATAACAGAGTCACCGGAAGTCCGTTTACTGAAGTGTTCATAAGGTTTTTGGTAGAAGGGTTTTCAAGTTGTGAAAAGGACATTATAACATTTATATTTCACAGGAAGGAACCTGCCTGGTTCCTTAGGAAATTTCTTACCAGCGTGTAAGAAAATGTTGACAATGTGGGGGCTTGGGGAGTACAAATTCAAGTTCATCACAAAACTAGGGGAAGTTCTGCATGGCAGTAGATGTCGATGAGGCAATCAAAGACTGGGTAGGTTCACCCCCACATGTGTATGTCAAGCTTAAGAAAACACTGGATGACCCAAGGAGTTCCTTTAAGGAGTTTTCCGCCATTATCGGGCAGGACCCTTCCCTCTCTGCCCGTCTTTTGAAAGTTGTCAACAGTGCCTTTTATGGAATGGAACAAGAAGTTGAGACCATCACCCATGCTTTAGGAATTATAGGCACAGAACAATTGACGCAACTGGTTTTGGCGACATCGGTGACAAAACAATTTTCCGGGATTCCTGAAAACCTGGTAAGTATGGATCTTTTCTGGAGACACTCGATTGCCTGCGGGGTAACGGCAAAGATTATTGCTGAATGGGTTGGTGAGCGTAACTTGGAAAACTATTATCTAGCAGGGATGCTCCATGATATTGGCAGTCTTATTGTTTACAAAAAATTCTCGTCGGTCGCTGAAAAAGTATTGACGCGCTGTAAAGATAATAAAGAATGCTTGTTTGATGTCGAGCGGGAGGTTTTTGGGGCCAGTCATGCCAAAGTCGGTGGGAAATTGTTGCAAGGGTGGGGGCTACCTATGTCACTCTGTGAGCCGGTATTTTTTCACCACCGCCCAAACAAGGCAAAAGAATTTCCTCTGGTTACCAAGGTCATTCATGTGGCCGATAGCATTGTCGATCAATTGAACCTGGGAAGTAGCGGAGAGGCTATTGCCAACCCGGTCAGCCAGGAAATTCTTAATGAATTAGGGTTTGAAGAATTACCTGTCGAAAAGTTTGAAGATCAGGTTAAAGATCAATACTACACTGCTATGTCAGTTTTCCTTTAAAGCCGATCCTTTCTTGCAAGGTTATTATTTGCTGTTCTGCTTAGTCCTGTTTTTGGCATTAAAAAAATCGCCACCTTTTAGTTTTTCGTCATCCGTTTCCCAATGAATGGTTTTATCCATTTTTTGCATGAGAGGGATATGTTTAGAGCAGTGAATATAAGCCTCATCAACTTTGACCTTGATCCACGCCACGGGTTTCCGCGCTCCTGAATTTTTAGGTGGGAATGTTATTTTCCCAGATAAACCAGGATCAGCATCAAACTCTTCACTGGAAAGGATTTCTGCTTTCCCGTTCACGTGCAACCCTAACGAGCTTTGGTAGAAATCAATAAATAACATTCCTATATGTGGATTTTCAGAGATGTTTCCCATGCTAGCCAGTACTCCATTGCCTCGGTACTCGGGATAAAGAAGGGTTTTTTCATCCAGAGTTGCTACAAAACCTGCATGACCAGCACGGAAGGATGCATCACACTGACCTTCTGAGTCGGAGGTGGAAATGAAAACCATTTCCCGCTCAGCAATAAACTGGCACATTTCAGGATTAAGATGATTGAGAAATTGTGAATTGTAAAAGGCCAGCGCACGTTTTTCAGTGTTGAGTTTTTTTTGTAGATCGTGCTCGCCTTTTGACCCGGGTTTATTCATTAACTAAGATCTTAAAGGTTAGAGTTGTGCGGAAGGGCCAGGTTCAGGTATTTGCCACGCTCTCCATAAAGAAGGCCTTTTTCTTCAAGGTCTGCGATGGCATTTTCGACCAGGTTATCTTCTGGATCTTCTTCCATTTTTTCCCGAAAATATTCGCGAATTTGTTCTGTAGACTTGGGGGCTTCGTTGCAACAGATAAATGCCCAGGCGCGTGGTCCTTCCAATCTGGTTTTTATGGCTTCCAATGGTCTTTGGTCGTAAACGGTCACAAAATCCATAGACTTGGTGAAAATCAGGTAAGGCAATTGCTCTGACTGGTGCCTTTGCTTCCATTCTTCTGCGGTTTGAAATAATTCCTGCTTCAGTTGCTGATCAATCTGGTTGTTAGTTTCAAACTCAAAGTCATAGGCGATTTTTAAATGATCGAGACCGGGATGGTCATAAACAAAGGGGTAAGCTTCGCCCGGTGCTGTAATTTTTATCCCATACTCTTCCGGTCGTTGGAAATAGGGGCTGAACCGCTCTAGCCACAGGTTACCGACACATTCGGGTGGCGGCAGGTGGAACAGTAGTTTAATCAAATCAATTTGCTGTCGGTAATCGTCAGCGGTTTCTCCGGGAAACCCGATCAGGATATTCCAATTGATCTCAATTCCATAATACATTGCCCATTTCATGCAGAGAATGTTTTGCATAGGTCGGACACCCTTATCCATTTCCTGCAACTGATTTGTGCTAAAACTCTCTATACCCGGCTGAATTACTTTTGCCCCGCCTTGCGCCAAAGTTTTGATTTGTTTTTTGGTCAGGTTACTTTTGACCTCTATAAAAAAATGCAGATCATAATTGTTTTTGGCAAGGTCGCCAAACACCCCGTCGATATATTTCATTTCCAGAATATTGTCGACTAGACGGAAGCGAAAGGAGTCGTGTTTTTTTGAAAGATGGGCAAGGTCGTTGTGCACCTGTTCGATAGGCTTGGACCGGAACTTCATGGTGCTGGCATTCAAACCACAAAAAGTGCAGTGATGTTTCTCCCCCCACCAACAACCCCGGGCTGTTTCATAAAGAATCACCGGGTTTTCCAACAAGGAAGATTGAGGATCAATCTCCCTCAACTGGTCAAAAAAATCATCGTAATCAGGAGCCGCATAATCCTGGAAGTTGCCGAACATGGCTTCAGGTTCATTGTAAAGAACTTCTCCTTCACAGCGGTGAATCACGCCCCGAGGGACTGGCCCGTCACCTTGTTCGAGATATTTCACCAACTGCGGTAATACATCTTCGGCTTCTCCGGGCACTACATAATCGATCCAAGGGAAGACTCTGAAATATTCGACCCCCATATCGGATTCAAAATTTGAACCTCCAAACAGGATTTTTACATGAGGAAATTTTTCCTTGATCCATTTAGCCAGAGTCAGGCTGGCGACATTTTGGTTAAAGGTCGAGGAAAACCCTATGACATCAAAGGCTCCCCAGTCGCAGGCATCCCGGGACCACTGAAGAAACTCGGGAACCATTTTAGTTTTTACATCGACTAAAAACTCTTTAGGGCGCTCAATAGAACGGCAGACATCTTCAATATGTGGTTCAAAATGGTTCATGTAATTTTGATTCTTGGCATTGTCTCCGAAAAGAGGGTGAGAAAAAAGCCACTCCCCAATCAGGAAGCGTTTTTCACAAAGCTGGTTGTAGACGGGTAGGCCAAGTTGATGTGCGAAATGAAGGTTCAGGTAGTGGCTCTTAACCTCGCAACCGTGGGCCTTCAGTAAGGTGGAGAGAGTCCCCAACTGGATGGATGGGTAAATATGAAACCCGAAGGGCATATTGATCAATGCTATTTTCAAAGGCATGGCGGTATTGTATCAATAACAAGGTAACGATCCACCATAAAAAAGCGGATGGAAAATTTCAAGGCTTTCCCAGTTTGAAGTGTTGAGGGTTAGTTTTAAGGGCTGGCAGTCGTTACCCATACCGCAACTGAACCTGAGTGGTTAGGCAGCGATATGGGTAACAGTGTCTTAAGTTTTTTTCGGTGCAGGAAAATAATTTGGAAGGGGCTACAAATTTCTTAAATTACCTTGTTGAAGCAACTTTGAGATCTTTTTCTTCAACTTTACCCATAGGTTTGGCCTTACGCCCTTTCTTATTATATAAGGATGGGGATTGGATTTGCTGATCAGATCTTTTTGTTAGAGCTTTAACCGAAATGACTTTTTTTAAATTTCCAGAACTGTCATAAACCTTTACTTCATGCATAGTCTTTCCTCTTTCTAATATGTCTTTTACGCAATTGGGTTAGTGATCGAAACTTTACCGGCAGAGTAAAAACTCTGCCGGGGAAAGACGCTTAAAACTATTTTATTTGGGGACAACTTTTGAGGCTTGTGGTCCTTTTTGACCCATGGTTTTTTCGAATTCCACGGCCTGTCCTTCATGGAGGGTTTTGAAACCATCACCTTGAATCTCGGAAAAATGAACAAAACAATCTTCACCATCGTCAGACTCGATAAAACCATAACCTTTGCTTTCGTTGAACCACTTTACTTTTCCTTGAGCCATGCTAGATACTCTCCTGCAAATAAGTGGGAATTTTTTCGCTGATCCTGAGACCAGTGCTTCCCAATTTTGAATTTAGGTTGTCATTGTTCGGTGCAAAAAAAAACCATCCATGATTGTGCTTGGACGGCTGGGGAAATAAAGCCCATCAATTCGCGCTCCGATTTATCCTGACAGTTTGAAAAAAACAGCCATTAAATAATGCAACCCATTTTGGGTGTAATTGTATCATAAAGCGCGTCTGAACCCAACCCATTTGACTGGAATATATAGCTCCTCCGCGCTCCGTTGAGGGCCAATGCGATAGACTTTTTGCAATGCCCACTTTCATGCAGGTATTTAAGTGGTTGTATTTTTTGCGGGTATATATAATTGCGATTGTAGAACCCCGCTTTCTAAGGTTGGGGGATCGGAGAAAAAAATGCGATTACTAAAAAAAACAGGTTTTAATGGTGGAGGAAAACTGGGAATATTTTTGTGTTATAAATATCTTATTCATTCAAAGGCCCCTGTTCAGGATTACAGAAAGGAGTATTCAAGTGGTTGAAGGACTAATAGCTCAATTCTGGTCTCTCGGAAGGGACTTGCACGAAGAAGCAAAATTCAAGTCTGCTTTGACTCAATTGCTGAGAGAGTTTCGAAAAACTCTCGATGACTCCAGTCCCTTGGCAAAATCCATCGACAGTAATGATCCTTCCAGAGAAATGGCTATTATTGCCAATAAGGAAGACTATCCGCAACTGGGCGAAATATTGTTTCTGGATACAGAAGAGGGGGACCAACGCCAAGAGGAAAGGCGAGACGCCTTCAGGCGAATGGATGAAGAGCGAAGACAATCCCCGATAGCCATCGCTCTCGATAAGCGCCAAGACGCCCGTCGATCAGAAACGCGAAGAGACCTTGTGAACGACAGGAGAGGCGAAAGTGCATCATAAACTGTTACGCCCAGCGGGCCTTTTATTAATCAATTTCCAAAGAGCCCTTTAACAGCATCGCCAACTGGATTGTCTTCAACCAGACCCTTGCTACTTTCAACCAAGTCTTGGGTTCCAGCGGTGCCTTTCTCCAGCATATCTTTGGCTCCAGAAACAACCGAGCCAACCACTTCTTTTATTTGGTCCAGGTTCAGGTGTTTGACTGCGCCATTAATGTTTTTTTGCAAGGAATCCATTACTTTGCTGGCAACTTCTCCTGGGGTAGCGCCACCTTTGCTTTTGCCAATGTCTTTCAATACGATGTCAGGAAGGTCTACGGACATACTTTTACCCTGCAAGATCGCTGCGCTGACATTGGCTTTGCCATTAAGGATGGATAGCTTTTCTATGATCAGCTTTTTTCCGCCACCCTCGCTCGTCTTTTTCTTTGACGAACCCGCTCCCAGATAAGAATCTACATTATTTTTGATCGCATCAATGTTGCTTCCATCAGAACTGTGTTCATAGGTGATTCTGGGGCCGGAAATAATTATATCTTTAATGACTATGGTATCTTCGGTGACAGTTTTGATGTCCAAAACCATGCTGACTTCATCAAACTCTACAGAACTTTCAGTCTTAAAGCCTGACGGGTTGGTCATTCTAAATCCACGTAGAGCTCCCTTGCCATCGGTGGCTGAAATTTTGGTTTCCTTCAAGGTGACTTTGGTCTGGGTGATTTCCGAGCCAAATTTTTCAACGGCAGCGGTGATGATCCCGTCAAGGGATGAATATAAGAAGAATACTGCGATAACTACAACGACCAGTAATCCACCGCCAATGCCAATTATGCGCTTCATATGAACAACCTCAATTTAGAGTTGACCGGGAATTCTCACTGGGCAAATATTATTGTTTTAAAATTTATATTGGTTTCCCAAATAAATTTCTGATGCAAATGAACTCTGTCAACGTAGATTTTGCCATTTCTGAATCACAATTACAATGTAGAGGTAATTAAAAGAACAGCATAAAACGGTAGTTGAGGCAGAAATTGGCCCAATATTAATGCTAAAACCTAAATCAGTTGAAAACTCTCGTAAAACAGGAACCAGCTTCTACATAACTCCAAGGCTTAAAAAACCACGATGAACAATAAAAACATAGGGCTGTGCGTGATTCTTTTGGTAGCCAGCCTGTTTTATTTTCTTGGTCCAGACGACTCTCTAAACCTTGAGTGGCTCAAGGATAACCAGAGGCCGTTGGAGACATTCTACCGAGGCAATAGCTTGACGGTGATGGTTGGTTTTATTGGGCTGTTTCTAGTGATCGGGTTATTTCTGCTTCCCGGTGCAACGCTTCTCAGTGTCTTTTCCGGGGCGGTGTTTGGTTTGCCTCTCGGTCCTTTGCTGGTGAGTTTAGGCTCTACTTTGGGGGCGGTCCTGGCTTTTTTTGTGGCGCGATACATTTTTAGGGACTGGGTAGAGGAAAGGTTTGGAGCAAGACTGAATCCTATCCATGAAGGTCTGTGCGAGAATGATATCAATTATATGTTGGTATTGAGGTTGGTTCCGCTTTTCCCGTTTTTTCTGGTCAACATCGCTATGGGGGTGAGCCCGATTTCGTGGAAGGTTTTTATGGTGGGAACTCTGCTGGGGAAACTACCTGCCACTTGGATTTATGCCAATGCAGGAAGCCATCTTGCCAGTGTGCAATCCCTCTCAGATATCACATCGCCGGGCGTATTAGGAGCCTTGCTGCTTCTTAGTTTGTTGATTTTAATGCCTGTGATTTATAAGCAGATGCAAAAACCAAAAAAGACAGGCTGGTAAGGACTTGGTTCTTAATGCAAACCAGTTTTAACCCAGCTTCAAGATAGAAAGTACCATTGAGTTGGTAATGACAGTTCGTTATGATGAAAGAAAGGCAACGGAATATTTGGGGGGTCACCCTGATAATTGGAGATAATTTTCATGAGATTTAAATTCATTTTTGCACTATTTATTTTTATTTTTAGTCCAGGTATCAGCAACGCTCAATTTTTTGATGATTTGTTACAAAAGGGTGTGGATTCCTTGTCCCAGAATAAGTCACAGGTTGGGGCGGGACTTTCTGAGGATTCCATCATTTCAGGACTTAAAGAAGCTTTGCAAATTGGTGTGGGCAAAGCCATTGATTATTCCTCCAAGGCAGATGGTTATTTGGAGAATCCGCAAATCAAAATACCTATGCCAGAAAAAATTCAAAACGTGGCAGATATGCTCGGGAATATTGGTTTACAAAAACCCGTTGATGATTTTGTCCTGAGCATGAATCGAGCGGCGGAAGCGGCATCGCCGCAAGCCAAAGATATATTGCTGAGCGCGGTCCAGAACATGACGTTTGATGATGCCAAAAATGTATTGAATGGCGGGGATACCGCGGCGACAGATTATTTAAGGGAAAAAACCTACAATGATATTTCTGGGGCGTTTAAACCCATTGTCAGCGATACAGTAAGTCAAGTGGGGGTGACTTCCGCCTACAAAGAGATGATGGGCAGGTTCTTGGACATTCCTTTTGCGTCGGCCCAATCCCTGGACCTGGACAGTTATGTCACGGACAAAGCTATTTCCGGGTTGTTCGTGATGCTGGCGGAAGAAGAAAAAAATATCAGGACGAATCCCCAGGCAAGGGCTACGGATCTCTTAAAACAGGTTTTTGGCAATTAGATATTGCAAGGTAGTTTCAACCTTTATGAAGTCGACTTGCAAAGGTTTATATTTCAATTCACAAGCACTGTGGGGCCGTCTTTGCGAGGAACCAGAGGTGACGAAGCTGTGATACTTTTCCTAGGTTCTCGACCCTGAAAGGGTATGTGATGTTCTTTTCATTAGCCTTTATGCCCGGCACGGGTAAATCCAGAAAGAAACTGGATCGTCACACTCCCTTCGGTCATTCGCGATGATGTCTGCGAACTTAACTCGAAATTGCTTTGCAAAATTTGTACATGCAAATGGTTACTACTCCAGATTAGGAATCCGTTCATAGCTCTTTTATTGATAATTTTCACATCCCCACCTATACTACCCGCAAATAATTGGACCTGTGTAAATGACTGCGTCCATGCCTGCCACCTTGTTGATTTTCAGCGTTGGCCTCTATCCTTCAATAACCCACACCTTATAACTTGAATTCTGCACTGAACAACAAGAAGCTCCAGATATTATTTCTGATTTTTGCTGCGCTTTTAATTTTCCTGGGTCGGCAATTGGATAACGGTATCCAAAATTTCGACGATGCCTATTACGCCCAGAAGGCAAAGGAAATGCTGGAGTCTGGCTCCCTCTGGCTCATTACATACTCGGGTGTTCCTGCATTTGACAACGCACCCCTGCCTTTTTGGTTAACGGCTTTGGCCTACAGTGTATTTGGGGTCTCCACTTATTCAGCGATTTTTTCTTCAGCCCTGCTTGGGACGGGGATCATTCTAATAACTTACAGGATGAGCTTGTTGCTCTATAAAGACAACTGGGTCGCTTTTGCCTCGGCTTTTGTTTTGCTTTTTCCCGGGTTGTTTGTTGATTCCTCACGCCGGAGCATGGTTGATATACCTCTGGCCTTTTTTGTTGTGCTGGCATTTTACGCTTTCTTTAAAGCCAGAGATATCAAGCCTTGGTATCTGGTTTTCGGTTTAGCAACGGCATGTGCCATATTGACAAAAAGCGTTCTGGGGCTTTTCCCTCTCACAATCGTCGGTGCTTTTTTGATTTTCAGTAGACAATGGAGAGAGCTGATTAATCCCTGGTTTTTATCGGGATGTATGATTGCTCTCCTTTTAGGATTCAGCTGGCATTTTATTAATTGGCAGCATTACGGGCAGGAATTTATAGACGCTCATTTTGGATACCTGATTGTCGGCAGGAACTTTGGTGAAGCCAAGCCTTTTTATTTTCTGGGTTATGCAAAAGACTTTTATAGGAATTATTGGCCCTGGCTCCCAATTACATTGATAGGTCTGGCACAATTTGGAAAACGCGGGTTTAAAGAAAAAGACAAAGTCGCGCTATTTCTTTTCCTGTGGCCTGTACTCACGTTTTTGGTGATGAGTACTGGGAAAAACCAGGTGATACGTTATTTATTCATGATGTTTCCGGCTCTCGCCATAGTCAATGCGAAAACCATTTCTGAATGGCTGGGGCCTGACAAAAAAAATCAAGCACTGGCCATAATGGTTGGGGCCATCGCCACAACCATCCTGTTCGTCAATGTGACATCATTTCGAGCTAAAGTCTCTCTGGATCAGCAATCTAAAGAGATACGGGAAATTGCACCAATTATAAATCTCAACACCTCGAAAAATCAGAGAATTGGCAATTACCGCTTAAGCCCGTATAACCCTAGATTAACGATGCTGTTTTATGCCAACCGTGTTATCGAGTTAGGTGTTACTGGAGATCCTGAAAAATTAATAAAGGCACTGTCTTCCAACCCAGAAAAATTATGGTTAACCTCCCTTGGGGAATTCAGTAAATTGACAGCCCAGTACCCAGATAAGATTTATTTAATTCATGCCAATAAAAAGCATGCTTTTTTCACGGCAATAGAAAACCGGGGAAATGTGCGATACGATTTCTCCGCTCTGCCGCCATCGTTCATAATTAATCAAAAGAAATCTGGCGCTTTGGCTGCCAGTGTCTCTGACAAGTTAATTAGTACCGGCAGAGGCGACATCAATGCCGTACCCACACCGGAATGTCAGGGAGCGATTCAACAATTAGGTTCGTTCATCACTACGTGGAAGGCCGACCCAGCAAGGACAAGTCCCTCAATTTGGGTGATATTGCCTCCGGTGTACTACTATCCACACACAAAATTTCCTGCGGACCTGTTTGACAATGTTGTAACTGCCTGCGGTATTGACAAGGAGTTTGGGTGGGAAGAAAAGTCTCACAATTTGCAATGTTCCGACCAGTTACATTCCTTCAAAAGATCTGTGGACACATTGATGGCTGTTTCAGCTGTGATACCTTACGAATACCCACCTTCCCATTCTATTTGGGCGCGGATGGAGAAGGGTTGTAGTGATAACGGACTGTGCGAGTTCCAACTCGAGAGCACACGGCATGTAGTGATGGAAAATTATTCAAAAATTGACGCCGCGTGTAATCTGAATTAGTTCGAAAGGGAAACAAAAATCTATGTTTCCAAAACATACCTCCCTCTTATTTTTGACCCTCGTGTCTAAACGGTGATTGCTAAAATAAAAAAGGTTTATGGGTTTGAGCTCATAAACCTTTGCAATATATGGTGCGCCTGGAAGGATTCGAACCTTCGACCTACGGATTAGAAGTCCGTTGCTCTATCCAGCTGAGCTACAGGCGCATATAATATTTTTTTGATCACTGATGATTGGGGCTGGCATCTTAAGCTGAGATAGCTTTTTTTACCAGAATAAAATCTTCGCCTCTGCGGGGCACGAAATACCCGAGCCGCCCATGAAGGCTCGGGATATCATAGCTTCTTGCCATCGTTTGCTGGTCGGCCTTCATAGAGGATGATTTTGACATCTTCTTCGGTGATAAGCCCTTCCTCGATCACGTTGTCTAGTTTTGGTTTGATGCGTTCGATATTTTCTTTTCGGTCTACCACCTCGATCACAATCGGGAGATCGTCGGACAACCTTAATATGGATGTCGTGTGCAGTTTACTGGATTTTCCGTATCCGCTGATGCCTCGTAAAACGGTGGCTCCTGCCAGGCCTTCTTTCTTGAAAAGTTCTACCAGATATCTGGAAAGCGGTATGCCCTCATATTTATCGGACTCTCCAATAAATATTCGCAACAGGATCGCGTCGGATTCTTTTTTCATTTTATTTCAGTCCTGTAACAGTGATCAAAACTTTTCCCAGATAAACGGCCAGCAAGCAAAGTGTTAGTGTCCCGATCAGGTTGAGTCCGAACAGTATATGCTGGTCTTGCTCCAAAAGCTTCATCGATTCATAACTGAAGGTCGACATGGTGGTGAAGGAACCGAGTACGCCGATGGTCAGGAATACACGCGCTTCCTCGCCAAAAAGGCCCCGGTATTCAGAGGCGTACATGATCAACGCCAGCAGGAGACAGCCAATAAAGTTCACCCCGAGAGTACCAAAAGGGAAGGTGATGAATCCACTCTGAATCCACCCACTGACCCAGTAGCGCAAAATTGCCCCGATGAACCCACCAAAACCCACTATTAACCAAAGTGACATACTCTAAAAGGCCTCACTTGTTTTCCCCGCCGGAATTGTACCATCGGCGAGCCGCCGAGAGCAATGAGCAAACGTTTTTATCGAGAGCGATAATATCATTGGTTCAATACTGCCTCATTGGCTCGATGCCTAATGGTGTATTCATGGTTGGCGAGAAACTCGTGTTGTAGTGTTGAAGTTTCTCCCGTGGACCAAGTTATTTCGATTTGTTGGATAGTTTTATATTTTCCCAGACCAAAATGTGCGACAGGCGCGTCGTAGGAATGGAATCCGCCGCCGGTTTTGATCGTGCGCATCTGGTGGCGTTTGCCATCTGGTCCATAGCGGATGATGAGGGTACACCCGAGGCAGAACCGGTTGCCCTGTTCATCGACCAACTTGACCGTGACGCTGTTTCCTTCGGTATTGTTATTGGTGTAGACCTTGAAGGGGCCATATAAGGTGTTAGCAATAATGTCGAGGTCGCCATCCCGATCCAGGTCTATATAGGTGTAGGAGGAGCTGTGGTCACGGTCGTCCAGACCAAACTCTTCCTGAGCCTGGATAAAAGATTTTCCGTTTTGATTGTGGAAGAAGTTGTTTGAAGCGAACTCTTGAGTGATGGGCACGCCGTTGACCACATAAAGGTCTTGCCATTCATCGTTGTCGAGATCGGCGAACCGAGCGTTCCAGCTCCACTCGGCGGTGGAGATTTTCGTTTGTTCCGAGACATCCTTGAAGGTGTGATCCTTCTGGCCAGACAAAAGTAGGTTGAACTGGGTCTGCATGGGGATTTCATTTTCTCGGAAAACTTCAACATGCTCTGCCTGAAAATACTTTTTGCAATAAGTACGGTTAAGAGTGAATGGATCTAAAATTTTATCGCAAAGGGCAGGGGACTTCCTGCCTGAAGCTACTAGAATCATGCGCGTGACCATGCATTCTTTAATCCATTGCGGGTTCTCCAGTCGGGTGCAATGCTCGGTGATATCCTGCTTTTCTGGATTCAATAGAGTAGTCAGTTGGTTAAACTCGAGGCAGGTCTCGCGGCTGAGCAGGGTTTTTCCAGAATCGCAAAACTCCAGTCCTACATCTTGCATGGTCGCACCGAAAATGTTGGAGATCACATCCAGTCCGCGCGACATTCCAATATTGGCGAGATAAATATCAGGGATCAGGTCGTTGTTGTAATCGCCAGTGTCAATGCTCATGGTGTTCTGTGTGGTCCTTGGAATGACCCCATCTTGCTGGCGGATTTTTTTGAATCCTTTGTTTAATGAGCCAAAGTAATAAGTGTCGGCAACTCGATAGTCGTTTCCAACCATGAGGTCAGCAAAACCATCGGCGTTGATATCTGAAAGCAGGACACTGTGAGTTTGTCCGGGGATTCCTTCGAGGGTTTGCGATTTAAACTCAAGGTTGTGATTGAGAATCCATTGGTTGACCGCTTGCCTGACTGGTGTGCGAGTGAATATCCCCAGATAATAATTGCCGTTAACGATATCCAGGAACCCATCGTGGTTGAGGTCGGCGAAAGCAGACGCGCTGGTTAGCAGGGCTCCATCATTGGGGACGGGAAGAACTTTTACTCGTCCCTCATCGGGCAAGGGATTGAGCACAACAAAATTGCCATCATTAAAAGTGGTCAGAAAAATATCGAGCCAACCATCATTGTTCAAATCAACCAGAGCGATGTTGATCGCCTGTTTCCCGTTTAATATTTCGATACCGCTGAATATTTTATTGAAATGAGTACCACGCATGTTTTGGTAAAGCTCGAATCCGTTGTTGGTGGCCACGGCGATGTCGGGCCAGCCGTCGAGATTGAAATCCCCGGAGGCAATGCCGCGACCAAAAAACAATGGGTCGAGAAAATTCCCCGGTGTCAGGGAATTGGAATAAGTGATTCCTAGTTTCGTTCCTATATTTTGTGTGAACGGCTTGCCAGCTTGTTTGTTGCGAGGCGCGTGGGCTAGAGCATGTACCCTCAGGTTTTTCTGGGTAAGGATGATGGGAGCGGTATGCCGGGTCATTGGTATAGGAGAATAAACTTTTTCAGGGATTATTGTCTCGGGTTTGGGAGAATTGGTGCCGGTTTCATTTTGAAGAGCTACAATAATCCTGTCGTATTTCCCCAGCCATTTAACGTGGCGGTATTCCAGAAAGATATTTGAGGCATACCCCAGTCCTATGCCGATGGCAAAGACGATTAGAAATAATTTTACCGCCAGTAAAAAAGAAAAGGTGCGGTAGATGATCATTGCGGAATAGATGCTGAACGTCCCGAAGGTAAACACAAGTGTGGTTACGAATGCAGGGGAAAGCCCTGACATCATCATGGCTTGTGCCAGCATGAGGTCGAACGCGATCGGCAGAGGCATGAGCGTTCCCATAAAGGAGAGCAGGCTGAGATTTGCCAAGTTGACCGGCACTCCTATTAACTTATCAAAGCTCCAGAGATGGCTGGCTAGAGCTCCAAATATCCCAGCCAACAACATCAGAGGAACGGTGCGGGTAAAGATGTAACGAAAACTTTTCCAGTAATCCAGACTTGCAGACTGAAAAGCCATTGCCCATGACTCTTGATCCGTGTTGAGATTGCAGGTTGAGGAAGGGGCAATTTCCGAAGGTTGCTTTTCTGGTATGGCGCGGGTTTTTTCCGAAATTAGAGGGACAATAATGAGGATCAAAATAAAAGTCGACAGCAGTTTCATCATCGCCATATAGAATGGGAAAATTGAGAACAGCATAGTGAGAACGACGATATTCAGAGTGGGGGAGCTGAACATGACGGCCAATGCCGTTTCCATTTTACTGCCGCCTTCATACATGCCTTTTGCGATAGGTGCGACACAGTTGACGCAGACCCCTAAGGGGGTTCCTGCAAACATTCCCATAAAGCTATTGCGGAAGCGTCGGTCTGAAGACTGGCGTGGAATATATTTGAGCAGTGTGTAAAATCCTGCCGCGAGAATCAGGCCAAATGCCATTCCGCGCCAATTGGTTTCATACCAGTTCAAAGTGGTGTAAGCCACCCGAGTGACAAAACTGGCTTGGCGTGGAGCGTGAAAGTGTGCTTCGTGGGTGAGCGGGTCCTCAAAAGCCTCACTGCCAGATAGAGCGGCTTTGTTATCTAAAGCCGGGTAACGGGAAACCAGCCAGAAGCTGGATACCACTCCGATTATAAAAATCAGGAGAATTATAAATTTGCGATTACGGGTCATTCGAAAGTATTATCTGACACTTAGGGAAAACTATTTTTACCCTAAAAAACCCTTTGTAGGGAAACCAAATTTACAGCGAACCGCTGTAGGTGACTTGCAATAGCCTTATTTGGCTAGCAAAGAGTTGTCTCGGCTATAAGAAGAACCATTGCTCATTGGTAGCATGATATGACCCTTCATCAATCTTCATGCCATGAAGGGGTATGCCAAGTGGGTGGTTCGCCACAAGGAGAAAAGATTTTGCAAAAGGAAGATTCAGAATCCTCGACCAATTTTATCCAGAATATTGTCGAGGAAGATTTAAAAACGCAGAAATTTGAGGGGCGGGTTCATACCCGCTTTCCTCCTGAGCCCAACGGCTATTTGCATATTGGCCATGCCAAGTCCATTTGCCTGAACTTCGGGCTGGCTGCGCAATATTCAGGGGAATGTAATCTCAGGTTTGATGACACCAACCCCAGCAAGGAAGAAGAAGAATATGTCAAAGCCATAATTGAAGATGTGCGATGGCTGGGGTTTGACTGGGGTGACCGATTGCATTACTCCTCAGAATATTTTGATCAGCTCTATGAGTATGCGGTTCGGTTGATTAAAAAAGGGTGTGCTTATGTAGATGGGTTGAGTCCTGAGCAAATCCGTGAATATCGAGGCACGCTTACTGAGCCGGGACGGAATAGTCCTCATCGTGATAGGTCGATAGAAGAAAACCTCGACTTATTTGAGCGGATGCGTGCCGGTGAATTTGCAGAAGGCGAAAGCGTCTTGCGGGCGAAAATTGATATGGCATCGGGCAATCTGAATATGCGTGACCCGGTGTTGTATAGGGTTTTAAAAGCGACACATCATCGTACTGGAGATAAGTGGTGTATTTATCCCATGTATGATTTTACACATGGTCAATCGGACTCACTGGAGCGGATCACTCACTCCATCTGTACCTTGGAGTTTGAAGATCACCGTCCTCTTTATGACTGGTTTCTTAAAGAGCTGGATATCTATCGTCCCCAGCAAATAGAATTTGCCCGCCTCAACCTTAACTACACGATATTGAGCAAGCGCAAGCTATTGCAGTTAGTGCGGGAGAAGCATGTGAGCGGGTGGGACGATCCGCGTATGCCGACTTTATCTGGCATGCGTCGCAGAGGCTACCCGCCCGAAGCCATTCGTGATTTTTGTGACAGGATTGGAGTTGCGAAAAGCAATAGCACGGTAGACTTTGCTCTGCTGGAACATTGTGTGCGTGAAGACTTAAATAAAACATCTTCCAGGGTGATGGCAGTGGTTCGACCCTTGAAAGTGGTGATTGAAAACTACCCAGAAGATCAGGTGGAAGAACTGATTGCTGAGAATAACCCGGGAGACCCCGATGCCGGATCTCGCAAGATCCCCTTTTCCCGAGTTCTATATATTGAGCAGGATGATTTTATGGAAGATCCTCCCAAAAAGTTTTTTCGACTTGGGCCAGGCAGAGAGGTGCGATTGAAGCATGCTTATATTATCAAATGTGAGCGGGTGATTAAGGATGAAAATACAGGTGAAGTAGTGGAGCTACGTTGTACTTATGACCCAGAAACAAAAAGCGGTTCTTCGATGGAAGGCCGGAAGGTAAAAGGCACCCTGCATTGGCTCTCTGTGGCTCATGCTCAGTCTGCAGAAGTGAGACTGTACAATCACCTTTTTCTCAATGAAAACCCGGCAGATGAAAAAGAATGCCCTGAGTTAGGAGCGAGTGTGAATCCTGATTCCTTGGAGATTATTCAGGAAGGGTTCATAGAACCATTTTTAAAAGATGCGGTGGGGGGAGATCGGTTTCAGTTTTTACGGCTGGGTTATTTTTGCGTGGATAAAGTGAGCTCTACTCCCGGGGCACCAGTTTTTAATCGGACCGTAACGCTTCGCGATACTTGGGCAAAAATTGTCAAAAAGTAAACCTGATCGCTTTGTGAAAGCTTAAGAAGCCTCAGGTTGCCTCTTGGGCAGAGTGACGATGAATTTGCTTCCTTCTCCCAGTTGGCTTTTAACAGTTATTTTCCCCCTATGTCGGGAAACTATCTTCTTGCAGATAGCCAGACCAATTCCTGTTCCTTCGTATGACGATCTTCCGTGTAGTCTTTCCAGGGGTCTGAAAATTCTTTCCGAGAACTTTTCATCCAACCCGATTCCGTTATCCCGCACAGAAATCTCCCAGTCCCCGCTTTCGTTAGGCTGGCTACTCAAATAGACAGCGGGGGGCAGGCCTTCTTTGTGATATTTCAAAGCGTTTCCAATCAGGTTTTGCAATAATTGCCGCATTTGAAAAGGATCAGCATCAACAGTGGGCAGGAAACCCTGTTTAACATTCCCGTGGGTTTCAATAATTCGTGCTTCAAGATCTTCAATGACCTCACAGGCAATTTCTTTCAGGTTTACTTTTTGGAATGGCTGTCCTTTGGCGGTGATTTGGGAAAGTTGAAGCAGATCTTCAATGAGTGCCTGCATGCGTTGGGCGGCATTTCCCATTCTTGAGAGGTCGTTAATATGTTGTGCGCTTAAGAGGGATCTTGCATTCTTAAGTCGATCACTGAATATGGATATTTTTCTCAAGGGTTCCTGTAAATCATGTGAGGCGATGTGAGCAAAGTCTTTTAAATCGTTGTTGCTTCTCTCCAGTTCCGCAGCATAATTTTTTAAATCGTTCTGCACATTGTAATTTTGTATAGCCAAAGCTGCAAAATTTGCGGAAGTCTTAATAAGTTGCATTTCTGCCAGGCTGGGCCTGCGAGGTCGGGTAAAATAACTGGCGAAGGTGCCTAAGACTTCACCCTCAAAATCAAAAATAGGGGTGGACCAACAGGCCCTTAGTCCAAATGAGAGAGGGACCTCCTTATGTTTTTCCCAACGGGGATCAAGAGAGATATCTTCCGCTATAATCATGCGTTTTAGGAAGGCGGAGGTTCCACAAGAACCCTCATTCGGACCCAGAAAAACTGTGCTTGTTTTTTTTATGTATTCCGCAGGCAGGTTGGGAGCGGAACCGTAGCGAAGAATTTTTTTTGATTTATCAAGAAGGAGAATGGAACTCATCATCCCCGCGCTATGTTTCTCGGCTTTTTGGCTTAACCCGTCAAGGATTTCCCGAAAAGGTTTTCCCGCTACCAGACTACCCAATATATTGTTATGGTCAAGAAGGTAGTTTTCGGCCATCTTCCTATCTGTAATGTCAAACCCATAAATATTTACGTAATCTTGTTCGACAACCGGGGAAATGGTGATGGAAAAAAAATGATCAGAAAACTCTAACTCAATAGTTCGGTTCTCATGATGATCAAACCCGTCACGAGCTAGTTTTTTCCACTCAGGTGAAAGAGGTTGAGTGGGGTCGGCGTTTGATAATTTTAGTAGCGGGAGACTTGCATGGTTGAAATAAAGCAGTTGCCCGTCTCTGGAAATACGCAGAACGGGATGGGGGTTTCCGTCAGATAGCCGGCGGAACCATTTAATTTCTGAATTTTTTTCATGAATTTCCTCAGTGGATATGCTCATGGTGCGCTCCAGCAGGAAATAATCCCCGTCAAATTGCTGGTAGGAGTAATTCACGGCAGTAAGGAGATTTTCCAATTGGGGGGGAATATCTTCCATTCCATCCAAGTGTTTTTTGACTTGGTCAATAAGTAGTTTATGTTTCACAGTAAGCATGTTTTAAATTTGTTCGAATCCAAATGTTTTTTAAGGGTTCTTTCCTGCTGAGATGCCAAGGGGCGACCAAGGTGAAAATCCTGTAGAGCATCTTTAACGTTTATAGAGGTTGCGCTGCGGGGGGAACTTTCATTCTGAGATCGATATCTTAGCCGGGCTTTCAAAAACAAAATCTCCGAATAGATGAGAATTTTTGTCAATGTTTTCTTTATAGAAATATAGCAGACTTGTTGCGGTTTTTAAAGATACACTTATATGCATTTTCTCTTTTATAACTTCTGGGAGAATAGGGCTCAATTTTTCAATGTATTTTGATTTTGAGGGTCGATGAAGATAACGCAAAAAACACATTTAATGTATAGTTTTAACGGCGACTTCTTCTATAAGATTTGTGGTTTTGTGGAACTTTGATTTCTCTTTGACAGGTTTTTGCAATTGTGCTAAAAATCCTGATGCCGGAAAAGGCGCGAGTATTTAACTTTAAAGGAGTTTTATGGAAGTCAGGATAAGTCGAGATGTCCTTTTGAACGGGGTGCATAAAGTTCAGGGAATCGTTGAACCAAAAGGGGCGATGCCCATTCTTTCTCATCTGCACCTTTCTGCTGATAAAGACAGCATCTGTATTCGCGCTACGGATTTGGAAATTGGAACTCTGGGCCACTATGCGGCGAATGTGAGTGCCCCCGGTGCTGTGACGCTCAATGCCAGAAAACTTTTTGACATCATCCGGGAACTTCCCGACGAAGAAATTTATTTAAAAAAGGAAGAAAACAACTGGCTCACTT
>JAJDBH010000187.1 GCA_029261455.1 Nitrospinaceae bacterium | reverse complement strand
CCTACATTAGGTCCACTGACTTTTAGAGTTTTCCTGGTTTGATTTTCCATCAAGTGCTCTCGGGGTATTAGATCACCGAGTGAGTCATGAGGCCGTTCTTCGTTATATTCCTTAATCCATCTTTCCGTGAATTCTCGAACTTCTGATAACCGTCTGAACGCATACATATTCAGCACTTCAGTTCGATACGTTCTATTAAACCGCTCCACATATGAGTTCTGAGTTGGCTTGCCAGGTTTGATAAAACTCAAGCTGTATGCCGTGTTTATCTGCCCAATCCGCTAACGAGACAGAGATAAACTCTGCCCCATTATCCATCCTGATTTTTTTTCGGATAACCTCGCCAATCCACAATGCATTCTAATACTGGCACGACTTCAGCCTTCGGTTTTCATCTTCAAGCTCCTTGAGCTTTTTGATATCAGAAGCCGTCATACCACCGTATTTCGACTTCCAGTTGTAGTACGTTGCATCAGATATACCGTATTCACGGCAAACATCCTTGACCGCTGGTCCTCCCTCAACCTCATTTAGGAATTTATGATTTGACTCTCTGTAGAACGGGTCTTCTTCGTTTGCGTTCTCCTTTTCTTCGCATTATGCCGGAGAACTCTAACTGCCACTGGTACTATTTTAAGGGAGGGTTACAACTGCTCATTGATAAACCAAAGGTTTAATATTTCATTTTGCGACACAAGCGTTTTAGCTTCCTGCAATTGCAGCTCGTTTCCAGCCTGCTCATAACAACTCAGGCCCTTTTCAAAAAAGAGATCCAATAATTGAAAATATTGCTCTTTAGTATTTTTAAAAGAAAATTCACAGTAAATTGATTTTATTTTTCCTAAGTTTTTATTTAAGCATTCATAGAGCAATGGCTCTGCACCTTCAATATCAATTTTCATGAAATCTACATTCTCAATGTAAAACTTATCCATAATGTTTGAAAGGGTGTCTGTGGGAACCGATAACAGGTTTGGGCTAGCTGTGCGATTTATTTTGGCATCTAAGATTATTGAGTTTTCACTCCCTAAATCGTTGGTTATTTGAGTGGATCCTGATTTGTCAGATATAGCCTCTTCGACTATTGTGATGTTTTCTACAGGAAATGATTGATTGTTAAGATTGTTTTTGAAAATGATAAGGTTATTCGGTGAAGCCTCAATCGCAAGAATTTTCGCTTCTGGTAACATTTTAGAAAACCAAAGAGATATCTCTCCAAAACAAGCTCCAACATCTATCATTTGCTTTACTTGAATATCTTTTTGTATTAGAAATTCCAGTAATTCCTTTCCTCCATTCGCATTCATTCCTGTAGTAACATTAAAATAGCGGTCAGTTAATTGATTGTCCAAATATATTCCATCGCTTAATGTGTAAATATTTCCTTTGCTCGAAACGAGTATATCTTGGTTGAAATTAACTTGGCTCATGACTTTAGCTAAAAGATTAGAGTACTTTCTAAGGAGCCTTGAACGAGTGTAAATTGTGCAGTGGTCATCCTTTTCCATAAGCCCTTTACTGATGGCAGAAAATATTATAAGAAATTCAATAATGTATGATTTTAGCTTTGTACATATTCTTGAAAATATATTTGGGGTACACATATCTTTTTTATAGGGTCTCTAGGTCGGGTAAGGTTTTAGGTGTGATTGTATAATTTGCTTAGTAGATAAATACCTGAAGTGAGTTTTTCCACCCACTCAAAAACGGGGGATCTCAAATCAGCTTGACGATATTATAGCAAAAGTTTTGCAGAGGTGTTGCTCAATTTCAAAAGTCGAGGGTTTAATTCACCCAAGCTGGCTGTTGGTGACGGAGCATTGGGTTTCTGGAAAGCGATCAGAAAAGTCTTTGGCCAAACCCGTAGCCAACGTTGTTGGGTTCACAAGATAGCAAACATACTGAACAAACTTCCAAAACACAGTCAGGCCAAGGAAAAACAATTTATCCATGACATCTGGATGGCAGAAACCAGAGAAAATGCAGAGCAAGCATTTAATCTATTCATTAAAACCTATGAACTCAAGTATCCAAAAGCTACCAAGTGCCTTGAGAAAGATCGAGAAGAACTGTTAGCCTTTTATGATTTTCCTGCTGACCATTGGCCACACATCAGAACCACCAACCAAATCGAATCAACCTTTTCTACGATTCGTTTGAGAACTAAAAAGAACCGTGCCTGCGTCAGTAGAACAACCATACTGACCATGGTTTATAAACTTGGGTTGAGTGCAGAAAAAGGCTGGCGAAAACCACGAGGGTTTCGGAGATTAGCCGATGTCATCAATGGCGTGAAGTTCATTGATGGTATAGATGAGGAAACTTTCGAACGTCAAAGGAACGCTGCTTGATCATGCTCCCATACACCACATTTGGCTATAACTCTGTTTCTCCCTTCCCCGTTTCATTTGGAGATTTATGGGGAAGCAAACACTTGTGATAGCAGAAAAAAACAGCCTTATGATTGAGTTAAAAAGTTGTGGTGCCGCTAAAATAGGAAGGTGAAGATTTTTCTTTTGCAATGTAGATAATGCTTTGAGAATCCAAATCAATAAAAGCTCAGGATCGCGACCCCTGTTTTTTCAGCTCAGTAATAATTTCTGGTTGGTCCATCAACATCTTTTCCATTTCCTGGGTCGTTAAACGAGTTGTGCTTTGAGAAGTATAATCTTCAGTTTGGATCACCTTTTTATCACCTTCGCTAAGGTATTTATTGTAGTTCAAATCCCGGTCATCCATGCTCAACCTTAAATAGTCCCCCATATCTTCTGATCTAAGCAATTCGTCCTTGGAGGCCAAGGTCTCATGCAATTTTTCTCCATGTCTCATTCCTATTGTTTTGATCTCTGAATCAGAAGAAAAAACATTCTTCAAAGCCTGGGCAAGATCCCCAATGGTGGCAGAAGGAGCATTGCGAACAAAAATATCCCCCTGTCGGCCATTCTTTAACGCGAACCCAACCAAGTGAATCGCTTCTTTCAAGGGTAGAAGGAACCTTGTCATTTCGGGTTCAGTCACAGTAATAGGTTTCTTCTCTCTGATCTGCTTCAGAAAAAGAGGGATGACGGATCCTCTCGAAAACAAGACATTTCCATATCGAACCAGAGACAAGACAGTTTTACCTTCAGAAAGTTTTCGGGAGGCTGACTGAACAACTTTTTCCATCAGTGCTTTAGTTATTCCCAAAGCATTAACAGGATAAACAGCTTTGTCTGTACTGAGGCTGACCACTTTGGATACTCTATGATTGATAGCTGAGTTGATGACATTCTGGCTTCCAATAACATTAGTCTGAGTCGCCTGCATGGGGAAAAATTCACACGTTGGAACTTGCTTTAATGCCGCAGCGTGAAATACATAGTCCACCCCATCCATAACATCATCGACACTATCCCGGTCTCTAACATCTCCAATGTAGAATTTGATTGCAGAATTCTCGAGCCTCAGGCGCATTTCCTCCTGTTTTAACTCATCTCGGCTAAACACTCTGATCTCCTTAAAGCCCTTGTCCAACAAATAGCTTACAAAATACCCTCCAAACGAGCCTGTCCCACCCGTGATCAATATGGTTTTTCCTTTAAAATCGGACATTATTTTTCCCAATCAATTCATCAATAATTATTAACACCAAACACAAATTCGAAATTCAAACCTCTTCCTTGTCCTTCTATGACTTAACGGATTCTCAAAAATAAACATTAAAATTCAACATGCAAGTTGAATCTTGCCCGCTGAAATAAGCGAAATCATGATAGCATATTCATAGTTATAACGTTTCCATGGTTTAATCTTCCTATCCCACCTCTTCCAATAAAAATAGTTCATTCATGAAAATTCTTCTGACAGGAAAAAATGGGCAAGTTGGTTGGGAATTGAACTGCTCCCTCTCTAGGCTGGGAACCATTTTTGCAATGGGCAGAAATGATATGGATCTTTCAAAACCGGAAACACTGGGTCCTGTTATTCAAGAAATTCGGCCGGACATCATTATAAATGCCGCCGCTTATACTGCAGTCGACAAAGCAGAGTCAGATCCTGAACTCGCCATGATCGTTAATGGAATCGCGCCGGGAGTGATTGCCGAGGAAGCCGAAAAAATTGGAGCCGGGATGATTCATTATTCAACTGATTATGTTTTTGATGGAAAAGCAACATCACCATATAAAGAAGAGGATGCAACCTGTCCTTTAAGCATTTATGGAAAATCAAAGCTGGCGGGAGAAAAAGCAATAGTACAAGCTAGCAAAAATCATATCATACTCAGAACCAGTTGGGTGTATGGCTTGAGGGGTAGCAACTTTCTACTTACCGTGCAAAAACTGTCTCAGACTAGAAACCAGATAAAGATTGTTGACGACCAGACAGGCGCTCCCACTTGGGCAAAATCAATTGCTGATGGCACAGCACATATTCTGGAACAACGCCTAAAAGAAGGCAAAGCAAAATCTCCAATTTTTGCTCATCCCGGAATATTTCATATGTCGTGCGGTGGCAAGACCAACTGGTTTGGTTTTGCAAACAAAATTCTTGAGATTTCGAACCTTTCTGAAGGCACAGAGGTGATTCCCATCCCCACCATCGAGTATCCCACTCCTGCATTTCGGCCTAAATATTCTCTTCTTTCGAACAGAAAATTGAAACAGGTTTTTCACCATGAAATGCCGAAATGGCAAGATGCATTGCAGGAATGCTTAAGCTCTGCACCATGACGACCATGTTGTAGTTGGATTTCTCTTTCGGTTCTTGTCAATGTTCCACACGAAAATAGTTTTTGTATTGAACACGACTTCAGTTCATATATACTCGTTTTTGGAGAACCGTGTTTTTTCTGGAAACGAAAAATTACTTTTTCAAATATTAGATAAAGTCACAAAGATTGCGCAATCTCTCATTTTATGGAAATGGAAAAATTATTGCCTGACACTAATTCATACAGAACAAATAATGTGGTTCTAGCTTTGGACAAAGTAATTCAATTTTCTTTATTCACGTTTGTTGCTTTTTCCATGTTTTCCATTAGCGTCACCCAGATTTCATTTGCTCTTGGGGCACTTGCAAGTCTGCTTAAAGCCCACTTAACCAAATCTTGGAAAGAACTCAGAGGTACATACGTTGGTATTGCAATCTTATGTTTTTTCCTAGCCTGTGTTTTGTCGATCGTAACATCGGTTGATTTCGGGAGCAGCTTAAAGCTGCTGAAAAAATTACTGCAATTTATAATACTCTTTTGGGTAGCCAATGCAGTTCAGGATGAAAAGCAAAGAGATTTGCTTTTTAAATTGGTTATAGTTGCAGGAGTTGCTATGGCCTTGAATGGGCTCTTGCCACTTGTGAAACCAAGCTTTTTTTCACCAGATAGGCTCTACGATGGAGTAAGACCCCTCGGAACTATGACCGTACCCGCAACTTTTTCGGGAATTTTAATGATTACCGTCTTGGTAACCTTGGGAAGATTATTATTTCACAAATATAAAGAATATTGGGTATTGGGGGGGGTAGGTGTTATTGGCTTTTGCCTGCTGCTCACATATGCAAGACAGGCCTGGCTTGGTTTTTTTATAGGATCTGGCTTTCTGATATTCTTCTGGAATAAAAAATACCTTCTACTCATTCCAGTATTGATAGCGGGTCTTTTATTGTTTGCTCCTGAAGAAATGAAAGATCGGCTGCATAGCTACACAAATTTAAAGGATAGTACCCTTCAGCAAAGGGTATCAACATGGAAGGGTGCATGGAAAATTTTAAAGGACCACCCCATAACGGGGTGTGGTTATAAATGTGTGGATTCCATTTATTCTCAATACCCGGATCCCTCAGGAAAGATTGCGCACTACCGAGGAATGCACAGCAATCTATTTCAATTATTGGTTGATACCGGGATTGTAGGACTAGGGACCTGGCTTTCAATCTGGGTAGCCTATTTCATTGAGGTTTTTAAACGCTGGCGGACTTTGACTCGGGATAAGTATCAGAATGATGCCGGGATTTTAATGGGATCTTCAGCAGCGGTTCTTGCCTTTTTAGTTGGAGGTTTTTTTGAGACCAACATTTATGACTCTGAAGTAGCAATGTTGGTTTATTTCTTAATGGGACTTTCTCTCGCCAAAGTGAAAAAACAAACTCCTTAATCCTTCCCTTTTTCTTGGCATCACGAGGGTTGAGACGGCCTTTATTTATGATCTCGTAAAAAAACCATTTTCTTTAAAAGATTGAAACTGCAATGACTCAAGGGCAAAGATATTTAATGTTCTTAAAAAAAGACGGCTCTGGAATAGTGGTTGAAGCAAAGAATTCTTCCGACGAGAAAAGTTTAAAGCATGAGGCAGAATCAAAGGGGATGACCTACCAGCCTTTGACCATTGAAAATTTCTATCCCGATTATCGTGGGTATCGTTATTTTGACTTACGAAATCCTGTCACTCAGGAAACGTTCAGCATCGATTATGTATTGGAGGCCTGGGAGGCCGATAAAAAACATCATGAGGGCCATGAAGGAACCGATGAATGGTTCATTCATTAGCAACCAGATGTGCCCCTTCAGCATAGGATTATGGTGTGGAACAGTATTTTGAAATACTAAAAATCAAGCCTGGCTCATCGATTGAAGATGTGAAGCGTGCTTACAAAGCGCAAGTTAAGATCTGGCATCCTGACCGATTCCCAACGGAGTCCCCCCGCCTGCAAAAGAAGGCCCATGAAATGTTTCAAAAAATCACGGCAGCCTATAAAAAAATCAACGACGCTTACACCAGCCATAAATACAGCGAAGCATCAGGCTGGAAGGGGAAGTCCACCCGATATTCACGGGCCTCCAGAGAATCCACAAAGACCTCTCCCGAGCAAGATACGCAAGAATCCGAGTCTGTTCCCGGGTTCGCAACTCGGGCCTGGCCCAATGGGGATAAATATGAGGGGCAAGTATTTCAGGATCAGATGCATGGCAGAGGAATTTTCACTTCTTCCCAAGGCTATGTTTATACCGGTGAATTTAAATATGGAAAACCCAGTGGACTGGGAAAGCTGGTCTATGATAATGGTGATCAGTATGAAGGAGGCTTCGTCAATGACATGCTTCATGGAAAGGGGAAATACCTTTATGCCAATGGGGATCGCTATCAGGGAGAATTCCAGAATGATTTACCTCACGGGCAGGGTGTCTATATTCTGGCAAACGGCAATATCTATTCTGGGCTCTGGGAGAATGGTGGACTAGTTTCCTGACCTACGCCTTCTAAAGCTTCAGAATCACAAACTTTACAATTAAGGAGGGTTCCCAACCTTTCCTTTCTACCATTTTCATGATTCACCCAATGGCGGACAACCATCGGCGGGCGATGCCGGACATGCTGATTGTGGCCGCATTCCAATTCGGCCACCCAGAAGTTTTCTTCATCCTGATGAAACCCTGTAATTCTTCTATCCATCTTTAAACCATAAACATCTTAATTTGATCGCAATAAGGTTTCTGCCGCCATCAATCCAATTATTGTGGTATCAACCACAACATCCAAATCCTCTTGGCTGATTTGCAAAACATCGAGATAGCCTTCTTCTGGGGGATCTTCAAAGGCAGTGGTTACAGGATGGGTGATTGCATGCATATTTGCAATACGATTAGCAGTGCCAATTACCTGATTTAAGGTTAAAGGTTCTCCTTTAACCGGTCCCTTGCCATGGTGTGCCAAGGCCGCAGAAGCCACTTTAGGGGATAAATCCCACCATTTCTTCATAAACTCTGCACCCACCTCAGGGTGGGCAATTTTAAACTCTTCCTCTTCCAGCAACTCCAAGGGCTTGTCTGAAGAACTCAAATCCTTCAGGGTGAGAAAATTGGAGTAGTCTCGGGGAATAATATTATCCAAAACCATAATTCCCACATCGTGCATCAAACCGGCCAGAAAGCTTGCTTCAATATCATCAAAATCAGAAAGCACTTTTCTAGCCAACGATCTACTGATAAAAGCCACCGCTAAGGAATGCTTCCAGAATTCAACTTGATCGAAGGCCTTACACTTTTTAAATGTCTTGGGCAATTCAAGAGCATAAACTAAATCCATCACCTGATTCATCCCCAAACGAACTACCGCATCTTCCAGGTTTCGGGTTTCATTCCGGCTTGAGCCAAACAATGCACTGTTAGCCAAAGTGATCAATCGCCCAGACATGATCGGGTCAGTCTTTATTAAGCGATAGACATCCTCAACCTCACAATCGGGGTCATCCATCAATTTCTGTAAACCAAATAAGATTTCCGGCAAGGGAGGAAGGTTTGGATTGCTTCTAACCAATTCTAGAATTTTTTCGCGCACAGTTGTACCCAAGAAATGAATGTAGAATTATAAAAACGACTTTAATCCCCACAAGGATACTAGCTTTCAACATATTGATTGTCAAGAGACGGCCAGCAACGAACCCGCTAAAGAAAAAAATTCTCAATCAAATCTGATTGATGCGCCCCTCTAATTCCTGCATAGCAAGACGGTGAGAAGATAAGGAGGTTATCTACCATCAATTACTGGATAGTTGGATTGAGGTATCCTCAACCTCTGGCAGTTCAAAAAATTTCAAACTACTTACGTTTTCTGAATCACTCCCTAACCCAGAAATAAATTTTTTACAAACTGAAATAATAGGCAATCGATTTAAGATACTCTAATAATATACCTTTTTGCCCAGTTCGAAGTTTCCACCAGTCTAGGATGGGTACAAACGGATCTGGTGCAGGATAGACCAAAAACTCAATATTATAGCCCAGTGATTCAATTGCTTTTTCATACATCAACTTCGACCTTCTAGTGTGAAAAGCAGATGTCACAAGAATGAATTTTTTAATGTGGTTTTTATTGAGAAGCTCTAGGTTTGCTATGCTTTCACCCCGAGTGCTGACTTCCACATCAGGAATCGATGCTACAATTTTATCTTCCGGGACTCCCAATTCTACGGCATAATTTTTCATCAATGAACTTGAGTAAGTCCCCGGGTATATTCTAAATCCACTAAAAAATAACCTCTCACCAAAGCCATCACGGTAAAGCCTTGCAGCAGTTTCAATTCTGCTTCCATTTCCACCCGCCAAAACGACTATAGCCTTTGTGTTAGCCAATGGGTCTTCATAAACAAGAGCCCGAGAAACACTCCTCAACAAGGGCTCTGAAAAAACAACACCTACGATAAGGGCTATTCCAACGACCAAAAATGTGCTTGTTAGAATTCTTTTTTTCATTATTTTTCTCTCCAATTGTTCTTCAGAGCTTGCAGGCAAAAGCTGTCGTCTCATTTGACTGCAATAAAATCCTGATGGGCAATACCCTCAACCAAACAAAATCGTCTATCTAAATGATTTTCTGACTTGAAGGCTGAGTGCCGCAATCAGCCCAATCTCACAAAACAGGGTAGACCATGCTGCTCCTATCGCGCCATATAAAGGTATCAATGCCAAGTTGAGAATTATATTTAAACCTGTCGCTCCTACCAGGTTCCAGGTATTAATCCTCTCTAGACCCGATGCAATGAGAATATTCGACAATAAAAAGTTTATGGAAAATAGAAGAACGGCCCAGGAAAGAATATCTAACACTTCAATAGAGGGAAGAAACTTATCCCCGTACATAAAAGTGATGATCCTATGAGATAACCCCCACAGCACCAATGCAATGCCACCACCAATCAAGGAGTATACTACCAGCGCTTTTCGAAACCTGCTTTTGAATTGGGATTGATCAGAGTGGTATTCCTCAACCAGAGTTGGAAATAGGACCAGCATGAAACTATGCGGCAAAACAACTGCTATTTCGAATAACTTGTAGGCGGCACTGTAGAACCCCACAACCTTTTCTTCGGTCATCAATTGCAACATTACGATATCTAACCGAAAGTAAAGCACACTGAAAATCATTCCTAAAGCTATTGGAGCAGAGCGGGCGAGGAAATCCTTCCAGACCAAAAACTGGAATTCCGGAACAAACGGACCAAATCGATGATGAATGACATAAAATGACAGAATCAATGCCAAGGCCTCAGCAGCAACAATTCCCCAGATCAGGGGTTCAAGCTCATGGAAAAAAAAAACCAGAGCAATTCCCAATCCTGCCTTGATTATATTGGAAGCGGCCCACAACACTGAATGGTATAAAAACTCTTTGAAACAATTTCCATAATGCCAGAGCGTCTGTGAAATCGTGTTGAACAAAAGGGAAACTGACAAGACCCAAAGCAAGTTCAAAGTGGTCTGGGGCAAATCAGTCATCCTGAAAATCAGAAAAACAAGTGCCATGGTGATCAGCGATGTCCCAATCTTCAATCCAATAATATTAGAAAGATACTGTTTCCCTTGTGAAGGCGTTTTGGTGACTTCCCGGACCATCCAGGTATCAAGGCCGAGGTTAGAGAAACAGTTGGCCGACACCACAACTGCGGTTAGAAACGAAAAAACCCCGAAAAGGGCTGGCCCCAGCTGACGGGAAACCACCAGAGTCAACAGGAAAAGAAAGATGGCGTTGGAGACTCTTCCCGCAAAAATATAAAGGGTGTTTTTTATCACAGTTGGGCGGACCCTCAGTTGACCAAGAGAGTTTCCTGAGGGGTTGGTTTAATTGAGAATTGCTACTGAAGCTACTACTTCCTCTGAATACTATACCTGCGACACAAAATCAAGGGTTCGTACCAAACATAGCTGACAATTAGAACATAATCAGGTGCGCTCAAATGGTTTTTGTAGTGTAGAGACCCAAATTAACCTGGAAGTCTTTGATCCCTTTGACCCGACCCCCGAAAAGTAGCCCAAATGTTAAACACATAAAAACCATTTGGTAGGGGGGATGTTATGGCGAGAAAACGAAATTCAGCAGAGCAGATTATAGTGGAATTGCGAGAAGCGGAGGTGTTGGAAGCCAAAGGTAAAAGTCTTGGAGAGATTGCCAGGGTTATTGGGACAGCCGAGCAAACATTCAATGGAAAACTCAGAGATGAGCTGTTAAATGGAGAAATATTCTATACTTTGGCGGAGGCTAGGATCATAGTCGAAAGGTGGCGAGTCCATTACCTTACCATAAGGCCACATACTAGCTTAGGCTAACGACTTCCAGCACCGGAGGTCATCATACTGCTAAAGGTGAATGTTAGGAAATGAACTTTAAAAATGGACTAAATAACGGGGTTTGGTCACCTCGTTATCAATGGAACAAACAAGAGGATAACTTGATTCTCAGATTAAAAATAGTCAGTCAAATTTCTAAAGGAAACCTCAGTCACCAAATGAGAAGTCTGCTAAAAGCGCGATATTATTGTAAGTGTCGAGAGTATCATGAGCCAGATCGAGATTTGTGCAGATTGGATGAGTAATTGTAAGAATAATGATCAACGGAAGCGATAAGTGCGGATAGGTCTATTAAAAATCTGAAGTTAAATTAAAATTAGACTTGGGTACAATCACCTCAAAGGACTCAAAGAGGCTATGAAAACTTGAACCCAAAGAAAATATCACTAAAGTTATCTAAGGAATTGTTCGATTTCAAATACATAAGGGAATATTCCGAGTAATTTGAATTTCATGTTAGAATAAGTAGCAATTTTTAACCTACCTCCGAGCAACTTATGAAAGTCTGCCTGATAGAACCTCCCAAATTTGTATCTCTGACAAATTTCGTTTCAACAATCAGTATGCCACCAATTGGTTTGGCATATATAGCGGCTGCAATACGCGAAGAAGGTCATGATGTCACTGTGGTGGACGGACCCGGCTCTGCACCTAGAAGTTACCATATATTTAAAGATGAGATTCGAGTAAGAGGCTTGACTCAAGAGCAAATTATTGAGCGTATTCCTCCAGATACTCAGGTTATTGGCTTGGGTTGTATGTTTACTTCCCACTGGGTGTATGTGCGTGAGCTAGTCGCTGAAATCCGCAACTTATTTCCAAAAGCATATTTATTGATGGGAGGTGAGCACGTTACAGGCTTTCCTGAATTTTCTTTAGAGCAAGCTCCTTTGGATAGTGTGGTAATGGGAGAGGGGGAGGAAACAATTGTTCAATTATTGGAGCATGTTGAGAAGGGGTTGTCGTTGGATGACGTCCCTGGAGTTGCTTACAAAGATTCAGAGGGGTTGATTCGGGTGAATTCTCGTCGCAATAGAATGAAAGGAATTGACTCAATCGCCAAACCCGCATGGGATTTGTTTGATATTCAAAAGTACAATGAAGTCAATCAGCCTCACGGATCTTCCCAGGGGAAGTTCATGCCTATGCTGGCGACACGTGGTTGCCCGTTCTCTTGCACCTTCTGTACGAGCCCAAACATGTGGACGACAGAATGGATTCCCCGAGATCATAAGCTGGTAGTGGATGAGATGCAGGAATATCAACATAAGTATGGAGTTTCTGATTTCCAGTTTGAAGACCTTACTGCGATTGTACGGAAAGATTGGATATGTGATTTTTGTGATGAAATCATCAAGCGTGGTATGCAAATCACCTTTCAGTTGCCATCGGGAACTCGTAGTGAAGGCATTGATTTCGAGGTTGCCCAAAAATTGAAGGCGGCGGGTTGTCACGAGTTTTCATTTGCTCCAGAATCTGGTGACCCTCGTGTGCTGCAAGCGATAAAGAAAAAAGTGAGCTTGCCTAAAATGTTTGAGTCTGCGCGCAGTGCATTAAAGGCAGGAATTAATGTGGGATGCTTTTTTATAATTGGATTTCCTGAGGATGATTACCGGAGTGTTTTTAGAACTTATGGTGCAATTGTCCAATGCGCTTTGATCGGTTTTACCAATGTTAATCTCAACGCTTATTCTCCTCAGCCTAATACCGAATCTTTTCAGGATCTTCAAAGAGCGGGGGTTATTACTGACTTCGATGATAAATACTTGATGAGCTTGTTTACTTTTCAAGATTTTGGAGCCAAAAAAACTTCATATAATTCTCGTTTTGGAGACTGGGAACTTTCTCTAATGGTAAATTTTGGAGCGCTTTTGTTCTATGTGATTTATTTTTTGCGTAAACCCGGTAGAATTTTTCAGCTGTTTTCAGATATGGGGAGCGAATCTTCAAGCAACAAGTCTACCAAAATGGCAAAGTCATTTTTTAAAGATGCTGTCACAATAGTGAAAAACAAACTCCTAAAAACCTGATCTTCTCTTAAAGAAAACTTTATCCCGCAGAAAACCACTGATTTCGAGCTTTGTAGCCTTAATGCTCTGTGTAAATAACTAAATTAGATTATTGATGCGAAATGGATTGAAATGGACCTGATTGAATCGCTGAAAAAACAAGAACGGTTAAGGGAGGATTATTGGAAAAATGTTGATTATTTTCTCCCGATTAGGCTGAAATGGCGTGCTCAAATGGTGCGCCATTTTTTCCATCTATTCCCTGAGAATAGTATTCTCGAGGTAGGAGCAGGTTCTTGTAAATGGGCGCGAGAAATATCTGAGGCAAATGGAAACCGCAATCCTATTTGTTCAGCGGTACTTAATGAAGACTTGTATGAAGAAAGCAAACATAGTGGTCTACCAGAAAATATTGAAAGAATCCATTTGGGTGAATTCCCTGGAAAGCTTAAAGAACGCAGCTTTGATTTTATAGTCGCGTATCAATTGTTGACGGATGAAAACGCCGGAACATTATTATTTGAATTGAAAAAACTATTACGACCAGGGGGACAAATCCTGTTTTTTGATCCAAACCCGTGGAACCCTTATTACAGGGTCAGGAGATTGTTTTCTAAACTGCTTTTCTTGGTAAAGGGGACTGAAAAAAATGAATCTCTTAACCGTGTAGATTTATTTACCCTGCTTTCTGAGGCCGGTTACATAAAAATAAAAATTCTTCCATATGATTTTTTATTTCCTCCAGTCCCTAAAATACTGCTTTGGCCGATGCAGAACCTTAGTTTGATACTAGAAAACTTTCCGTATTTGAGAAACTTTGCTGGGTCCTTATTTATCTGGGCACAGAAGCCGGCTGAAGAAAGTTGGAAACGGCCCATGTCCAGTCTGGTTCGGCACGACTGTTTTAAGGGGCAACTTTCAGTGGTGGTTCCCAGTCGCAACGAAGAACTGAATATTCCCCCATTAATTGAAAACCTGAAAGCTTGTTATGGGGGATATATTAAGGAAATCATTATTGTCGATGATAATAGTCGGGATGGAACTGCAGAGGTAACAGAGAAACTAGCACTGGAAGATTCGCGAATCAAATTGGTTCGCCGAGATATGCCCAATGGGGTTGGTCGTGCCTTGCGGGATGGATTTGCGGCGGCGAAAGGGGATTTTATCCTTACCATGGATTGTGACTTCCAGCATTTACTCCCTGAGCTTACAGGTTTGTTCGATGCTGTTTCCAATGGTGCAGATGTGGCAGTAGGTAGCCGATTTTCCCGGGAAAGTGTGCTTTTAAATTATGCTTTTACTAAAATCCTGGCTAATCGCGGATTCCATATCCTTGCTAATCTTCTGTTGGGGAGGCATTTTCGAGATATGACCAACAATCTTAAGTTGATGCGAAAGAATGTTCTAGATAGTCTGGTTCTGGAAGCCGATGATTTTGCTGCCAACGCAGAAACCGGTTTGCAACCTATTTTGCTGGGCTATAAAGTAGAAGAAGTCCCGATTTCGTGGGTCAATCGGTCGGTGGATATGGGTTTCTCAAGCTTTAACCTAATGAATACAGGGCCAAATTATTTTTTCGTTTTATTTCGGCTAGTATTTAGGCAATGGATGGGCAAGGATATTGTTAGGAGTAAGCCTGCTAAACAACCTGATAAACTTGATGGGGGAATGAATTGGAAACCGTAGTTATTACAGGATCTTCTGGCTTGATCGGCTCGGAAGCAGTACGATTTTTTGCTGAAAAAGGCATGCGTGTCATTGGCGTTGACAATGATATGCGGCGAGAATTTTTTGGTGATGAAGCATCGACTGAATGGAATCGAAAGCGACTGGAAGAGGAGTTTCAGGATTTTCATCATCATTCACTGGATATTCGTTCCGAGAAAGAAATGGAGGGTTTATTCAGCGAGTATGGAAAAGAGATCAACCTTGTTATTCATACGGCCGCACAACCTTCGCACGATTGGGCCGCTAAAGACCCCATTAAGGATTTCTCTGTCAACGCTAACGGAACCTTGGTCCTTCTTGAAATGGCAAGAAGGTTCTGCCCTGAGGTAGTTTTTATTCATCTATCCACGAATAAGGTCTATGGGGATGTAGCGAACTCACTACCTTTGGAAGAGCTTGAAACTAGGTGGGAGTTAGAGCCAAATCATCAATTCTACGAAAGAGGGATTGATGAGTCGATGAGTATAGATGGAAGCAATCATAGCTTATTTGGTGTTTCAAAAGCGGCAGGAGATTTGCTGGTGCAGGAGTATGGTCGATACTTTGGGCTGAAAACGGCTTGTTTCCGAGGAGGGTGCCTAACTGGGTCCGCTCATTCCGGAACTGAG